>NZ_JBQYSN010000061.1:0-30513 GCF_052686535.1 Agrobacterium sp. DKPNP3
AGGTCGCGGCGGGCATCGAGCGAGGCCTGTACGCGGATCGGGATCTGCCGGTCATCCAGCGAGATTTTCGTCAGCTGTGCGTCGATATCACCGATGGTGGCGACGCGCACGGTCTGCGAGATCTGCTGCGGCGTGATGCCGAGGCGGGCGATTTCATCCTTGCGCGGGCGGATTTGCAGTTCCGGCCGGGGCAGGGCGCCCTCCGAGCTGACATTGGCAAGGATCGGCGAGGCGCGCAGGCGGCTTTCGAGAATGCCGACGGCGTCGCTGAGGTCCTTCTCGTTCTTCGAGAGAAAGTTGAAGGAGAGTTCGCGTTCCGCGCGGTCGTTCAGCTTGATGATGCGCACATCGGGAATGCCACGTACCTGCGCGAAGATATCCCGCTCCACATCCCATTGCGGACGTGTGCGGCCCTTCTCCTCCACCTTCGGCAGATATGGACCGATGAGCGGAATGGAACCGAGGCCCTTGTTGACGAGTGTTTTCAGCAGCGAGTGATCGATATGTTCGAGGATGACGTTGACGGTGGCACGGCGAAGCTCCAGGTCACCCTTCGGCGAAGCGCCGCCAAGGATGAAGACGCTTTCCACGCCGTTGATATCACGTAGCGCCTGATAGATCTGCGTCGTCGTGCGGTCGGTTTCATCGAGCGTCGCATTGGGCGGCAGTTCCACCGAAAGCGTGACGCGCGAGGCGTCATCCGGCGGCAGGAAGCTGCCCGGCACCTGGGCCAGAAGCATGACCGATGCAATAAGGAAGGCGATCGCACCCACGAGCGTCAGATACCGCGCCCACCATTTGCGGGTGGTGGCGGTGACCATGCGCGTATAGGCCTTCATCAGCCTGCCATCATTGTCGTGATGGTCGTCCATCGCGTCTTCGGCACGCATCAGATAGGCCGCCATCAGCGGCGTGATGAGGCGGGCGACGGCGAGCGAGAAGAACACCGAGAAGGCGACGGTGAGGCCGAACTGGATGAAGTATTGGCCCGGAATACCAGGCATGAACGAGACGGGCACGAAGACGGCGATGATGGTGAAGCTGGTGGCGATGACGGCGAGGCCGATTTCGTCCGCCGCTTCCAGCGCCGCGCGATAGGGCGTCTTGCCCATCTTGATGTGACGGGCAATGTTCTCGATTTCCACGATCGCGTCATCCACGAGAATACCCGTGGCGAGCGTGAGCGCGAGGAAGCTGACGAGGTTGAGCGAGAAGCCCATGATATCCATGATCCAGAAGGTCGGGATCGCGGAGAGCGGTAGCGCCACGGCGGCAATCAGCGTTGCGCGCCAGTTGCGCAGGAAAAGCAGGACGACGATAACGGCGAGGACAGCGCCTTCGATCAGCGTGTCGAGCGCGGCCTTATAGTTGCCGTAGGTGAAGTAGACGGAGTCATCGACCTTCTGGATGTCGACGTCAGGATGATCCTTTCGCACCTGTTCAAGGCTTTCCGACACGGTCTGCGCCACGGAAACCTCGCTCGCGCCCTTGGAGCGGAACACGGCGAAGGTGACGGCAGGATTGCCGTTGAAGCGTGAGAAAGACTTCGGCTCCTGATAGGTATCCGTGATCGTGCCGAGTTCGGACAGCTTGACGAAACGGCCGTTCGAAAGGGCAATGGTGGTGTTGGCAAGCTGCGAAACATCGCGCGTATCGCCGAGCGTGCGGATGGTCTGTTCGTTGCCGCCCACCTGGCCACGGCCGGAGCCAAGGTCGATATTGGTGCCGCGCAGCTGGCTGTTCACCTCGCTGGCGGTGATACCATAGGCGTCGAGCTTTTCGGGGTTCAGCGCCACGCGCACTTCCCGGTCCGCACCGCCGTAGCGATCGACCTTGCCGATGCCGGATTTGCCCTGCAAAGCCCGCTTGATCGTATCATCCACGAACCATGACAGCTCTTCGAGCGTCATGTTGGGCGAGGAAACGGCAAAGCTCTGGATCGCCTGACCCTCGACGTCGATCTTGCTGACGATCGGCTCTTCGATATCGGCGGGAAGGTCGCTGCGGATCTTGTCGATGGCGTCCTTGGTGTCCTGAACCGCCTCTTCCGTCGGTTTTTCAATGCGGAAGACGACCGTGGTGGTGGACTGGCCATCGACCACGGTGGACTGGATTTCATCGACGCCGCTAATGGCGGCGACGGCGTCCTCGATCTCCTTCGTCACCTGCATTTCGAGTTCGGAGGGCGAAGCGCCGCTCTGCGTCACGGTGACGGCGACGACGGGAACGTCGATATTCGGGAAGCGGGTGATCGGCAGGGTGTTGAATGCCTGCAGGCCGAGCATCATCAACACGGCGAAGCCGAGCAGCGGCGCAATCGGGTTACGGATTGACCATGCGGAAAAGTTCATTTCAATCCCTCAGTCAGTTGGACGCAGACGTCTGGGCTTCAACCGGCTTGATCCGGTCCCCATCACGCACGAATGCCCCAGCCTTCTCGACAACCTTGTCTCCAGCGGCAAGACCGCTGACAATCTCAATGAAACCGCCGTCTTCAATGCCGGTCTCGATCTTCACCTGCTTGACGACATCGCCTTCCACCTTGCGGGTGGTCGAGCCTTCGCGCCCGGCGGTGACGGCCGAGAGCGGCAGGGCGAGCGCGTTCGTCTCCTCGACGATGATCGCGGCGCTGGCATACATGCCCGAGCGCGCCGGGCTCCCTTCGGGCAGCACCACATGCACGGAACCGAGGCGCGTCGTCGGATCGACGGTAGGCGAGACGAGGCGCACCTTGCCCTCTATTTTCTCAGTTCCGCCGGCAACCGTCAAATAGGCTTTCTGGCCGACCTTCACCTTCTGGATGTCGGTCTCGGACAGATCGGCGACGAGTTCGATCGCGCCGTCCTTGATGACGGTGAAAAGCGGATTGCCGGCGCCGCTGGCAATCGCGCCTACCTTGGCATTCTTGGCCGAAACGATGCCGGCAACCGGGGTTTTTACACCCGTGCGCGTCAGCTTCAGGTCGATATCGGCAATTTGAGCGTCCACGACTTTGATGTCGGCTTCGCCGGCGGAAACGGCCTGGCGGGCGGCGTTGAGCTTGGCGGCGGCGACTTCCGCCTGCGCCTGCGTCTGCTCAACCTGCGAGACGGAACCTGAGCCGCTCTGGCCGAGCTTTGCCGCACGGTCGCGCTGGCGGTTCGCGTCATTGGCGCTCGCCTCCGCTTCCAGAACCTGCGCCTTGGATTGGGCAACGGCTGCCTGCGCCTTGGCCTTGTTGGCCTCAAGCTGGCTCTTCTGAAGGATAAGACTGTCGGAGGAGAGGACGGCGAGGACTGCGTTGGCTTCGACCCTGTCGCCAATATCGACGTTCAGCGTATCGATCGACAGGCCATCGACCAGCGGCTGGACATAGATTTCATCGACTGGGCGGATGGTGCCTGTCGCGATGATGCGGTCCACGAGATCGCGTTTTGCGGCATGGGCAACGATAATGGAAGGCAGGTTCTGCTGTTTGACCGGGGCCTGCGCCTCTCCCTCGGCGGCTGCTGACAGGGGGAGCGCCGCTGCGGACAGAAGAAGGAATACAAAGCGGTTAAACGTGACTCTATGCTGCATGTGGCTTGGCTCGCGCAATATTCGCTCGCATGTCCTGCAGGCCCGGGGCCGTGTCTCAAAAGGTCATGCGATGGCGAATGTGAAACAAGGGATCACAATACTTCCTTTTCGATCCTCCCGATTCAAACGCCCCTCAACGCGAATCTAAAGCACCTTTGCCTCGTGCTTTTTTTACAAGATCAAGTTTGGCAGTCTTGTGGGCGGGACTTTAATTCTTGTTGACGTGCAAATCAATCCGCATAGCCGTTGGTCTAGGTATACATTTTTGTATAGGCGCGGATGTTGTAATTCGTCCGGCGGGTTACCAATACAAGCCAACGGCGCTTGAGTCACGAGAGTAAAAAAACCTCGTCATGCCGGACTAGATCCGGCATCCAGCCACGGCGCGTCTGCGCCGTGAAAGGACGTTTCCGCGATCAAGGACTTGATCGCGCTGGACCCCGGATCAGGTCGGGGTGACGGCGTGTGGATACGACCCGCGTCTTCGCTTGCCTGCCACGACCTACTTCAACGCCGCGTCGGTAATCTCGGTGGTGTAGGCGCCTGCCGGTTCCTTGGTGATGACAGGATCGGAGCCGCCGCCGAGCAGCGTTTTCACCGTGCGCTCGTAATCGGCCTTGTCGAGCGCGCCCTTCGAGCCTGCGGTGAGCTTGGCGACTTCGCCCATCATGCGCTTCTGATGCTTTTCGGTCTGCGCGCCGGAGGCGTCGTTTTCGAGAACGATATCGGCGGCCTCGTCGGGGTTTTCTTCCGCCCATTTCCAGCCCTTCATGGAGGCGCGAACGAATTTGACCATGTCCTCCTTGAATTTGGCGTCCTTGAGCTTGTCTTCGAGAACGTAGAGTCCGTCTTCCAGCGTCGCCACGCCTTCATCCTCATATTTGAAGGTGACGAGGTCTTCAGGCTTGATGCCGGCGTCGAGAACCTGGCCGTATTCATTATAGGTCATGGTGGAAATGCACGCGGCCTGTTTCTGCAAAAGCGGATCGACGTTGAAACCCTGTTTCAGCACGGTAACACCATCAGCCCCGCCGGTGGTCGGGATTTTCAGGTGCGCCATCCACGACAGGAACGGATATTCATTTCCGAAGAACCAGACGCCCAGCGTCTTGCCCTTGAAATCCTCGGGTTTCTTGATGCCGGTTTCCTTCAGGCAGGTCAGCATCATGCCCGAGGATTTGAACGGTTGGGCGATGTTGACAAGCGGTACGCCCTTTTCGCGGGTGGCAAGCGCAGACGGCATCCAGTCGACGATCACGTCGGCCCCGCCTCCAGCCAATACTTGCGCCGGTGCGATATCCGGGCCACCGGGCTTGATATCGACGTCGAGGCCTTCGGCTTCATAAAAGCCCTTGTCCTTGGCGACGTAATAACCGGCGAACTGCGCCTGGGTCACCCATTTCAGCTGCAGGGTGATCTTGTCGGCGGCCTGAACGCTAAATGCGGTCAGCAGTGACGCGCCGGCAAGAAGCATGGATGCAAGTTTCATTTTCATCGCTGTTCCCTTTTTCGTTATTTACGTTCGTCCCCCACGGACGGACGGATGCCAGAAGGTGACGGCCCGCTCTGCGAGCGCCACAAGACCGTAAAAGCCAGACCCTGCGAGCGCCGCCACGGCAATCTCGGCCCAGACCATATCGACATTGCTGCGGCCCATTTCCGCGGAGATGCGGAACCCCATGCCGACGATGGGCGTGCCGAAGAATTCCGCGACGATGGCGCCGATCAAGGCGAGCGTGGAATTGATTTTCAGCGCGTTGAAGATGAAGGGCCAGGCGGCGGGCAGGCGCAGCTTTATCAGCGTGGGAAACCACCCGGCGGCATAGGTGCGCATCAGGTCGCGCTCCATGTGGCTGGCGGCGGCAAGCCCCTGCACCGTGTTCACCAGCATCGGGAAGAAGGTCATGATGACGACGACGGCGACTTTCGACTGCCAGTCGAAACCGAACCACATGACCATGATCGGCGCTATGCCGACCACCGGAAGGGCAGAGACGAAATTGCCGATGGGCAAGAGCCCGCGTTGCAGGAAGGGCGAGCGGTCGATGAGGATGGCGACGATGAAGCCGAGGCCGCAGCCCAGCACGTAACCTGTCAGCACCGATTTCAGGAAAGTCTGGCGGAAATCCGCCCAGAGGATCGGCAGGGAGCTGAGGAGGCGGGCGAGAATGGCGCTCGGGGCCGGCAGCAGGATGGGCGGCACGGAAAATCCGCGCACGATGCCTTCCCAGAGCACCACAATGGCAAGGCCGAAAAGGAGAGGCACCGCGATGCGGCTGACGCGCCTTTTTGAGGAGGAGGTGAAGTTGCGCCGCACCAGCCATTCGTTGAAGGCCCAGGCGGCAAGCCAGAACAGGATCGCACCGATAAACCAGCCAGGGTTCGTCATGGCCGTGCTCCCATTCGCTTGAGGACGGCGGCGTGGGCGATGCCGATGACCGAGACAAGAATGGCGGCGACCCCGGCAGCCATGAACAGCGCCGCCCAGATCTGCACCGTCTGGCCGTAATAGGAGCCGGAAAGCAGGCGCGCGCCGAGACCGGCGACAGCGCCTGTCGGCAATTCGCCGACGATGGCGCCGACCAGCGCGATGGCGATGGCGATCTTCAGCGAGGTGAAAAGATAAGGCAGTGCGGAGGGCCAGCGCAGCTTCCAGAAGATTTGCGCCGGCGAAGCATTATAAGTGTGCATCAGATCGAGCTGCAGGGTTTCGGGGCTTCTTAAGCCCTTCACCATACCGACGACGATGGGGAAAAAGGAGAGATAGGTCGAAATCAGCGCCTTCGGCAGCAGCCCGGAAATGCCGATGGAGTTCAGGACAACGATGATCATCGGCGCGATGGCGAGGATGGGGATGGTCTGGCTGGCAATGATCCACGGCATGACCGAGCGGTCCATGGCGCGGTTATGCATGATCGCGACCGCCAGCAGGATGCCCAATACCGCGCCGATGGCGAAACCGAGCAACGTGGCGGAAAGCGTGATGCCGGCGTGGTAGACGAGGCTGCGTTTCGAGGTGACGGGCTTGTTGACGGTCGTGTCCCAGAGTTCCGCGATGATCTGATGCGGGGCGGGGAGGACCGGGCGCTCCTGGGCGAAGGTCTGCGGCAGGAGTTCGAGGAAGCCCGGCGTCTGGCCAGAGCGGGTGGCCTGGTCGCGGGCGAAGGGCAGGTTGAGGTAGATGACGGCCAGGTGCCAGAGGATGAAGATGGCGAGGAGGACGGTGAGGATGGGGAGGATGCGGTGGCGGAGGAGGGTCATGGGGTTTTGCTCCCTCGCCTGTGCCGCGGATGGGGTTTAGCGGTGCCTTGTGGGTGGCGCTTACCCCCCTCTGTCCTGCCGGACATCTCCCCCACAAGGGGGGAGATCGACTCGTGGGTGGGTCTCGTCCAACTCAAAGCTTGGGAATGGAATGGAGGTAGGGCCGCCTGCCTTCTTCTCCCCGAGGGGGAGAAGGTCGCGGCAGCGGGATGAGGGGGCAAGGGTAGCGTTGAGCCGCAATCTTGCCCCCTCATCCGACCCTTCGGGCCACCTTCTCCCCGGCGGGGAGAAAAAACGAGGGGCAACCTACCGCCAAATGAGCCAATGCTGGCGCCAACCTCACCCCTCATAGCTGTGCCCCGCCTTCAACCCCTCACGCACCCGGTGCGCAATCGCCAGAAACTCCGGCGTTTCCCTGATTTCCAGCGGCCTTTCGCGCGGCAAAGTGGATTCGATCACGTCGGTCACTCGTCCAGGACGCGGCGACATGACGACGATTTTCGTCGAGAGATAAACCGCTTCCGGAATCGAGTGGGTGACGAAACAGATGGTCTTGCCGGTCGTATCCCACAGTTTCAGCAGCTGTTCGTTGAGGTGATCGCGAACGATCTCGTCCAGCGCGCCGAACGGCTCGTCCATCAGAAGCAGGTCGGCATCGAAGGCAAGCGCGCGGGCGATGGAGACGCGCTGCTGCATGCCGCCGGAAAGCTGCCAGGGATATTTCTTGCCGAAGCCGTTGAGGTTGACGAGGTCGAGCGTGCGGTCGACGCGCTCGCGCTGCTCGGCCCTGCTGTAACCCATGATTTCGAGCGGCAGGGCGATGTTCTTTTCGATGCTCCGCCAGGGATAAAGGGCGGCGGCTTGAAAAACGTAGCCGTAGGACCGGTCCTTGCGGGCGTTTTCCGGCGTCGTACCGTTGACGGTGATCTCGCCTGACGTGTGTTTTTCAAGATCGGCGATGACCCGCAAAAAGGTGGTCTTGCCGCAGCCGGAAGGGCCGATGAAGGAGACGAAGTCGCCCTTTTTCACGTCGAGATCGACATTGGACAGGGCGTGGACCGGTCCATCCCCCGTTTCGAAGGTGAGGCCCAGTTTTCTGGCGGAAACGACGGAATAGGAAGAGGCCTGGTTCATCGCGGCTTGGTTTCACTTTCCGTAAGGGCGGCGCGCGCCAGCGGCAGCATCTGGGTTTCCGTCAGTCTGGCGATGGTCACACCGGGGTTGCGGTCGAGATCGAGCCAGCGGACTTCCTCGATTTCCGCCTGCGGGGTGACCTCGGCATGAAGCCTGGCGGTGAAGGCATGGGCGACGACATCGGCGCCCGGCTCATTGGCGGCTTCCTCGCGAAAGACGCCCTCATAACGCGCGGCATTTTCGGGGAGCGTCAGGCCGATTTCTTCGGCCAACTCGCGGTGAAGCGCCTGTTCCGGGGTTTCGCCCGGATCGATCTTGCCGCCCGGCTGCATGAACTGCGTGGTGCCGCGCTTGCGCACCACGAGCATCTGCCGCTTCTCGTTGAGCAAGATGGCGGCAGCGATGAGGATTTCGCGTTTCGGCTCGCCCATGATCACACGCCCGATGCCGGAATGCCTGTGCGTTCCACCTTGCGTGGCGAGACGAGCTCCTTCCAGGTGGAAAGCGCCTGGCTGACGGCCGGATAGGGATCGCGGGCGATGAACTGGCCATGGCCGGCCTGTGTCTCGATGGTGCCTTCCTCGACGCTCACCAGCCCGCGTGAGAGCGTGTAGCGCGGCAGGCCTTTTACCCTGTGTCCTTCGAACACGTTGTAATCGATGGCCGATTGCTGGTTTGCGGCGCTGATGGTCTTTGTCAGCGCCGGGTCCCAGACGACGATATCGGCATCGCTGCCAACGAGGATCGCGCCTTTTCTCGGATAGATGTTGAGGATCTTCGCAATATTGGTGGAGGTGACGGCGACAAATTCATTCATCGTCAGCCGGCCGGTCGCCACGCCATGGGTCCAGAGCAGCGGCATTCGATCTTCCAGCCCGCCGGTGCCGTTGGGGATCTTGCGGAAATCACCGAGGCCGAAGCGTTTCTGCTCGGTGGTGAAGGCGCAATGATCGGTCGCCACACATTGCAGCGAGCCGGAGGCGAGACCCGCCCAGAGGCTGTCCTGATGCTGACGGTTACGGAAGGGCGGCGACATGACGCGGCGGGCGGCGTGATCCCAGTCGGGATTGGCATATTCGCCTTCGTCGAGGATCAGGTGCTGGATCAGCGGTTCGCCATAGACCCGCATGCCGTTTTGCCGGGCGCGGCGGATGGCTTCATGGGCTTGTTCGCAGGAGGTGTGGACGACGTAAAGCGGCGCACCGGCCATATCGGCGATGATGATGGCGCGGTTGGTGGCCTCGCCTTCCACGGAAGGCGGGCGGGAATAGGCGTGCGCTTCCGGCCCGACATTGCCTTCCGACATCAGTTTTTCCTGCATCTGCGCGACGATATCGCCGTTTTCCGCATGCACGAAGGGAATGGCGCCCAGTTCCGCACAGCGCGAGAAGGAGGCGAACATCTCGTCGTCATTCACCATCAGCGCGCCTTTATAGGCCATGAAGTGCTTGAAGGAATTGATGCCCTTTTCCTGAACCACCGTCTTCATCTCGTCGAAGACCTGCTCGCCCCACCAGGTGACGGCCATGTGGAAGGAATAATCGCAATTGGCGCGCGTCGCCTTGTTGTCCCAGCGTTTCAGGGCGTCAAGAAGCGATTGCCCCGGCTCCGGCAGGCAGAAATCCACCACCATGGTCGTGCCGCCGGCCAGCGCCGCCCGCGTGCCGCTCTCGAAATCATCGGCGGAATAGGTGCCCATGAAGGGCATTTCCAGATGCACATGCGGATCGATGCCGCCAGGCATGACGAAACATCCGGTGGCATCGAGGATGGTGCCGCCGGTGAGATCAGGTCCGATTTCGGCGATTTTGCCATCTTCGATCTTCACATCGGCCTTATAGGTGAGGTCGGCGGTGACGACGGTGCCGTTCTTGATGATGGTGGCGGTCATTCGACGATCTCCGCAGTCTCCAGCACCGCATGCAGCAGCACGTCGCAGCCGGCCTTTGCCCATTCCGGTGAAATCTCTTCGGCCTCGTTGTGGGAGAGCCCGCCCACGCAGGGGCAGAAGATCATGGTTGACGGAGCGACCCTTGCGGTCCAGCAGGCGTCGTGGCCGGCGCCGGAGATGATGTCCATGTGGCTGTAACCCAGTCGTTCGGCGGCAGAGCGCACCCGGCCGACCAAAACAGGATCGAAGGTGACGGGGTCGAAATGGCCGATGGCTTCGATCGAGCAGCCGACGCCGAGGTCTTCGGCGATGGCGGGCACCTCGCGTTCGAAGATGGCGCGCATGCTGTCGAGCTTTGCCTGCGAGGGGGTTCTGAGGTCGATGGTGAAGACCACCTTGCCGGGCAGCACATTGCGGGAGTTGGGCGTAAATATCATCTGGCCGACGCCGGCGACAGCACCCGGCTGGTGAGCCATCGCCACTTCCTGCACCTTTTCGAGAATGCGGGCGGCGGCGAGGCCGGCATTAACCCGCATGGCCATCGGGGTGGAGCCGGTATGGGCTTCCTTGCCGGTCAGGGTCACTTCCAGCCACCACAGGCCCTGGCAATGGGTGACGACGCCGATCTGCTTGTTTTCGGCCTCAAGGATCGGCCCTTGTTCAATGTGGTATTCGAAATAGGCGTGCATCCTGCGCGCGCCGACCTCTTCATCACCCAGCCAGCCGATGCGTTTCAGCTCCTCGCCGTAGGTCTTGCCGTCTGTATCCGTGCGGCTATAGGCGTAATCGAGATCGTGAATGCCGGCGAAAACCCCCGACGCCAGCATGGCGGGCGCAAAGCGGGCGCCTTCCTCGTTCGACCAGTTCGTAACCACGATCGGGTGCCTGGTCCTGATATTGAGGTCGTTCAGGCTGCGCACGACCTCCAGTCCGGCCAGCACGCCAAGTACGCCGTCATATTTGCCGCCGGTCGGCTGGGTATCGAGATGGCTGCCGATATAGACGGGAAGCGCGTCCGGGTCTTCACCGGGACGGGTTGCGAACATAGTGCCCATGCGGTCGACGCCCATCGTCAGGCCTGCCGCTTCGCACCAGCGCTGAAAAAGGCTGCGGCCTTCCGCATCCTCATCCGTCAGCGTGCGGCGATTATTGCCGCCGGCAATGCCGGGGCCGATCTTCGCCATGTCCATCAGACTATCCCACAGACGGTCGCCATTGACCGTCAAGTTCTTACCCGCCGTCATAAAGTGTCGTCCTCACCTGTTTTGTTTTTATCAAAGCAAAGCTTGTGCCGTTCCCCTTTTTGCCGGTTAAGATAACAGCCATTGCCTTGTGACGGCGATGATGGATAAATTGACCGGCTGGTAAACATTGCAAATTCGCGATGGCGTCAGCAAGGGATTTTGTGACGAATCGCAGTAATTTTGCCTAAGCTATGAACGGCGATTATTTTTTAAGCATACTGTAGCGGCAATTGCATTGAAAAGAAACAGAGAGCTGAGAATGGCCATACCGCGCGCAGCGAAAACACAGAAGCGGACCCGCATTCAGGAGGAAAAGCAGGAGGCGATTCTTGAAGCTGCACTCAGTGTTTTTTCCACGAATGGGTTCCGCGGCTCCACAATCGACCAGATTGCGGAGGCGGCCGGCATGTCCAAACCGAACGTGCTTTATTATTTTCGCACCAAGGAGGCGATGCATCGTGCGCTTATCGAGCGGGTGCTCGACACCTGGCTCGACCCGCTGCGCGCTTTCGATGCAGAGGGCAACCCAGAAAGCGAGATCCGCTCCTATATTCGTCGCAAGCTGGAAATGTCGCGCGATTTCCCGCGTGAAAGCCGCCTGTTTGCGAATGAGATCCTGCAGGGCGCGCCCCATATCGAAGACGAGTTGAAAGGGCCGCTGAAACAGCTGGTGGATGAGAAGGCCGAGGTGATCCGCGCTTGGGTGAAGGCCGGCCGGATGGCCAAATGCGACCCTTACCACCTCATTTTCTCGATCTGGTCGACCACCCAGCACTATGCCGATTTCGATGTGCAGGTGCGGGCGGTGCTGGGTGACAAGAACGGCGGCGAGGGACGTTTCGAGGACGCGGCCCGGCATCTGGAGCAGCTTTTCATGGGCGGGTTGCGGATAAACGGCTGAGCATCGCCGGATTTTAAGCGACAGAGCGCGGCGTGAAAAACATGATGAAAATTATCACCTTTATACTTTACTAGAAAACTCATCTTTATTATGGTGCCGGCATCCCGAACGTCGGGGCCCATATCGGGGTATCAAAAACCAACCGGCAGGTGAGGGAATGGCACGCAAGGAAAAGAAGAAATCTGGAGGCGGCGGCAAGCAGGGCAAGGGCGCGCCGCAGACTGAAAGAGAGGCGGCCGAAGAGCAGCTTTCGGGTCCGAAAAGCTTTCTTTATGTGGGCGGCCGTGACTGTCAGGTTGCCCATCTTCGCCAGATCGCCAGCAGTTTCGGCGCCGAGCTGATCCACCACGATGGCGGCCTGCGCGAGGCGGTCTCGCGCATCGATACCGTGCTTCCCTCCGTCGACTGCGTTTTCTGCCCGATCGACTGTATCAGCCATGATGCGTGTCTGCGGGTGAAGTCCGGTTGCAAGAAATTCGGCAAGACGTTCATTCCGCTGCGCAATGGCAGCAAATCCAGTCTGGAGCGGGCGCTACAGACGATGAATGAACGGACATCCAGCGATGAGCGACGAGCGCAATAACGTCCACGACGACAATCCCCCGGCAGCAGAAGCCTGCCGTGCGGAACTGCACAAGATGGCGGAGCAGGCAGGGGATTTCTGCCTGACGGATATTTACGAGATGGTTGGGGAGCGGGACGAGCGCAACCGCACCGCAAATGTCGTTGTTTTTCCGCATTTGAACGCCCGACAGCCAAGTCGGACGCCTTCATTTATAGAAGATGCGCCGGACAAGTGCCGCCGCAACATCCTGCCATTTCGCAGGAAGGGGCGGCAGAGTTAATGCACCTCCCCATGATCTCAGGGCTTGCGTGAGGCATCGAGGTCTCGGTGTTGCTTGGATCCTCGTCTCAGGGGTGAGGATGACGTTACCTGCGAGACGCCGCGGCACGCCATAGTTTCAGACAGCCGATTCAAGGGTGTCAAGCCGTGGGCTTCAAAAACGCTCCTGCGCACAACACCAACCAACCCGAGATCATGCCGAGGCCGCCGAGGGGGGCGGCGTAGGGGAAGAGGCTGTGGCCAAAAAAGTGTCTGACGACGAGATCGCCGACAAAGATGGCCGTGCCAAGGCCGAGGATCAGGCCGGCGGGAATGGCGGTTCGGATACGGTCTGCACCGATGTGGAGCGCGATCAGCACCGGCGCATGGGCGAGCGCCATGGCTGAGGCGTTGCCGAGCATATAGGTTTCGCCGGTATGGGTGGCGGCGGCCGCGAGCATGACCCCGGCAGCACCCAGCAGGCTGCCCAACAACAGGATGAAGGCGCGCAGTCTCTCGTGGGTCATGGATTATCCGCTTCCTGGTTCTGCATGTGAAAGGCGAGCCGCTCGATCGGGGGCCAGATGATGTCTCGCAGCTTCGCGTTGTCGATTGTCTCTTCCATGGCGCGGCGGAAGCAGAGCAGCCATTCGTCCCGCTCGGCTGGGCCGATGGGGGCAACGAAATGACGACGGCGCAGCATGGGGTGACCGTGCTTTTCGACATAAACCGGCGGTCCGCCAAGATAACCGGTCAGATAATCGTAAAACTTCGCTTCGCTGCCGGAGAGGTCGGCAGGGTGAATGGCACGGCAGCGCGCCGCTTCCGGCAGGGTATCCATCAATTCATAAAAGCGCCGGGTCAGCGCCCTCACGGTCGCATCGCCACCGATCGCTTCATAAAGGGTAACAGTCTCGCCGCTCATCATCCGCCTCTTGTCGCCACCAGGACCTTATCGCTCCGCCGGACGGCAAGGGCAACAGGGCAATGACAGGGTGCGACATTAGGGACAGTGCGTTGATGAGGTCCTCAGTTTTCACTTGCGACGGATCGTTGAATAGCTTCAACAGCGTTTCTGAGCGGCGCCACATGTTCCGTGACGACTGCCCAAACAACGTCATCCGCTATTCTGTGGTATTCATGGCGCAGAATATTGCCGATTCCAATCCAGGGCACATCCGGCACCGTGTGCACCGTTATCCGGTTTAAATTTTTGGACAGGCTGCAATCCCGTTGAAGTCGGTGGCGAAGGGTGGAATTCACTCAACGTCATCCTCGGGCTTGTCCCGAGGGTCTAATCAGGTCGAATAAAACCAACGTTTGCAGATCCTCGGGCCAAGCCCGAGGATGACGTCGGCGCGATTGGATCGACTTTGCTTACCATCTAATCGCGTCCGTTCTCTTCATGCGCGCAGCTTTTACCATCGCGCCTGCGGCTTCCACTCTCACCCGAAATTTCGAATGAGCTCCAGCCCCTTGCTCAGAAGCGTTTCAGCTTCATCCTGGTTGGCGGCTTCGACGTAACAGCGCATCTCGGGCGCGTTGCCGGAAGGGCGGAAGTGGATGGTGCTGCCGTCGGTCAATGACACGCGTAGGCCGTCGATGTCGCTGAGGCCCTTCACCGTGCCGACCGGGGCGAGGAACGTGTCGAGATTGGTGCGCGAGGCGCGCAGATGCGTCATCAGCGCCGCGCTTTTTTCCTGGGCGAAATTTTCCAGCCGGTCGGCGGCGGCGACGGGCAGGTTATAGGCGGCTGCGATATGCGACAGCGGTTTTTTCTCTACGGCGGAAAGATGCAGCACGGCGAGAACCGGTAGGAAGCTGTCACGCGTCGGCAGCGGCGCCAGCGGGTTGCCATTCAAGGTGAAGCTGGAGGCCGTCAGCAGGCCGCCATTGGCCTCGAAACCCATCACGCCCGTTTTACCTGACGCAAGCGCTTCAGCCATGCCCGCGATGACGAAGGGGGAGCCGACCTTGGTGCGGACCACTTCGAACCGGCCGTTTGCCTCGATACCGGAGTTGGAGGTGACAGGCGTGACGACGACGCCGGCATCGAGGAAATTGGCGGTAATCAGGCCGATCAGGTCGCCGCGCAGCGGCAAGCCCTTTTCATCGGCAAGCAGCGGACGGTCGCCATCACCGTCGGCGGAAACGATGGCGTCGAGCCTGTGCTCGGGCGACCATTTTTTGAGAAGCGAGAGCGTTTCCGGCGAGACGGCCTCGGTATCCACGGGGATGAAGGTGTCGGATCGACCGAGCGCCACGACGTCAGCGCCATAATGGGCGAGGACGTCGACGAAAAGATCGCGTGCCACGGTGCTATGCTGGTAGACGCCGATCCTGAGCCCGGAAAGCGCCTTTTCCGGCAGCAGCGCGATATTGCGCTCGTAGAAAAGTTCCGCTGCGATGGCGGAATGGTCTTCGGCGGTCGCCGCCTCGTCGCTGATGCCTTCCGCCTCGATTTCGGCGGCGAGAGCGGCGATCGCGGTTTCGTCCTGCTTGTCGATTTCGCCATCGGGGCGATAGAATTTGATACCGTTGCGGTCTGCCGGGATGTGCGAGCCGGTTATCATCAGCGCCCCCGCTTTCAGCGAGAGGCCGTAAAGTGCAAGCGCCGGCGTCGGCACGGTGCCGCAGTCAAGCGGCGTCAGACCGGCTTTTTTCAAAGCGGCAATGCAGGTGGCGGAAACATCAGGGCTCGAATCGCGGAAGTCGCGGCCAACGAGAATGGGATCACCCGCCTTTGTCTGGCCCGATGTGAGAAGGTGCCTTGCAAATGCCGTCGCATAGACGGCCGAGGCTTTTCCTTTCAGATCGACAGAGAGACCCCGAAGGCCGCTCGTTCCAAATTTCAGGCTCATGCCAAACTCCGTTTCACAAAATCATTAGGGGTCAAATGGATACTGGAAAAAGATAACGCCCGAAAGAACCTATCGATCCATCCGGATCGATCATACCGGTCAATCGTCCCTTTCATGCCCGCTGTAAATAGGCGATGATAGCCAGGCAATATGCGGGTAACTTAAAATTCACCCGTCATATCTAGACTTGCGCGTGAATAGCGGCTTCGGCGACGGTGATGATCACCTGTTACCGGCCTTTTTTGTGGTTCGTTCGAGTTGGATTGGCTGATGTACAGGCTTCAAAAGGCGGGACATAAGCAGGCACGTCCGCTCGATGACAAAGCGACGCCCGCGGCCAGACCCCACGGTTCCCTGCTTGATGATCTCGTTGACGAGGACGAGATTTTTGAACGTACCGTGTTGAAGGAGCATCTCGAGCCCAGGCCGACGATGACCGCTGCCCAGCCGGTTGAGGCCGCTGCGCCGCCACGCGCGATCCCTTCGAGCGGCGGTGTCGATGGTTTTCTTCCCGGGCTAAAATATCTCGACAGGATCGGGGTAGCCGATGTTTTCGACTGGCTGCGCCGCGGGATCGTCTGGATCGTGCTGGCGATCATTCTTTGCGTTGCGGGTGCACTCACTTACGCTTCCATGACGCCGCCGCGTTACAAGGCCTATACGGATATCGTCGTTAATCCGTCCAACCTCAATGTCGTCAATGACGGGGTGTTTTCGCCAAACCAGCAGCGCGACACGCAAATCCTCGAAGTTGAAAGCAAGCTGCGCACCATCACGTCGCGCAACGTGCTGGCCCGGGTGGTTGACGAGCTGAAGCTCGATCAGGATCCTGAGTTCACCGAACCTGCGCCGCTTGCCCGGTTCAAAGCGCTGTTTTCGTCAAAGCCAGAGGATGGTGACAACCGCGTCGGGGCGCTGCGGTCGCTGGGCGACCGCGTGGCGGCCGAGCGCGACCCGCGTTCCTTCGTCGTGACGCTTTCGGTCTGGACCAATGATGCGGATAAATCCGTGATGGTCTCCAAGGCCATCGTCAAGGCCTTCGAAAACGAGCTTTTCCAGACGACCTCAGATAGCAGCCAGCGTGTTGTCGACGATCTGAAAAAGCGGCTGGAAGAAATGCGCGAGAACGTGACCGCTGCTGAAAAACGGGTGGCGGATTTCCGCCGTGAGAACGGTCTCCAGGAGAATAACGGCCAGCTCGTCAGCAATCTTGCCTCGGGCGAACTGAACGCGCAGGTGCTTGCCGCCCAGCAGCGTGTCATCCAGGAAGAATCGCGCCTGAAGCAGATGGAGGCGGCGATTGCGCAGAACCGCAGCCAGAGCGACGCGATCTTCGACAGCCAGACGATGAATACGATCCGCGCGCAATATAGCACGCTGCAACAGCAGATCGGCGCGATGACGCTGACCTATGGCGCACGCCATCCGCGACTTGCCACGGCGGGTGCGGAACGGGCCATGCTGGAACGCGGCATGGCGGATGAGGCGCGGCGTATTTTGCAGGCTGCCAAGATCAGCGTCGCGGAAGCACGCTCTTCGCTCGATGCCCTGCGATTAAAGGCCGTGGCGGAACGCGCCAACGTCTTTACCGATAATGAGGCGCAGGTCCGGCTGCGTGATCTCGAGCGTGACGCCCGCTCGGCGGCCGCGATTTACGAGACATACCTTACCCGTTCGCGTCAACTCGCCGAACAGCAATCCATCGATTCCACCAACGTTCGGGTCATTTCGCAGCCGGTCGCGCCCAATTCCAGAAGCTGGCCGCCCGGCAAGTTGACCTTCCTGATTGCCGGCGGTGCGGGCGGCCTGTTCCTCGGTCTTGCGATTGCCGTGGCGCTTGGCCTCTGGCGTTTTCTGCGCCGGGAGGATCATGTGGACGTCGCGATGCGCCCGGCCTGAAGGCCGTTTCTCCAGAACTATTCGTCGGCGATCAGCCCGTCATATACTTCGAGCAGCGCGGCGGCGATGGCCGCGCCCAGCGCATTGCCGGCATCGCGGATGCCAGCCTCGTCGCCATCGCGCACTGAAATCGCCAGATCGGAGGCCTCGTTGGCCACGATTTCTTTCGCCCGCTCTATCGCCCAGAGGCCGAAATCGCCGCGATTGTCGATCGAGATTGTTTCCATGGCCGAAGCCCTTCCTTGGTTTGATGTCCGCGTCCCTTACCCCATCATCCGCAAAACCGGAATAGCAGGGTCATGATGTGCGCAACCTTCAGGGGAATAAATTGGCGCTTCAAACGGCCGCTTATGAAAATATTAATGATAGTTCTTCGTAGTGTCTGAAGCCTTATACCCTATGGATAAGGGTGACCATAACAATGAAACGATGCCTATCTTGGACGCCGGACAGATCATGACAGGGAGAGAGATGCCGCAGACGGAGGAGAGCGGCCAGGGCTGGCCGGTTATCCCTCTTGCGGCACTGCCCATTGCTGATGTGACGATCGATGAAACCGCGCGGGACTTCATTTACCGGGCGACGCGGGAGCGCGCCCCCGGCGCAAGACCTTTCTATTCCACGTCGGCAAACGGTCAGGTCATCGCGCTCTGTCATCATGACCCTGAGTTCGACGCCATGATGCAACAGGCGGACCAGATACACGCCGACGGCATGTCGCTGGTGATCTTTTCCCGCAAATTCTGCAGCAAGGCGTTGAGAGAACGGGTTGCGACGACCGATCTGGTGCATGCAGTGGCAAAGCGCGCCGAAGAGACTGGCAGCCGGTTCTATTTCCTTGGCGGTTCCGAAGAGGTGAACCGGGCGGCCGTCGAGGAAATGCAGAAGCTCTATCCGCGCCTCATCTTTTCTGGACGGCGCAACGGTTACTTCAGCCGGACAGAGGAAGACGCTATCCTTGCGGACATCGTCGCATCGAAGACGGATATTCTCTGGGTGGGATTCGGCATTCCGCTGGAGCAGCGCTTCGTTTCGCGCAATCTCGACAGGCTTTCCAGCGTCGCCGTTATCAAGACCTGCGGCGGCCTCTTCGACTTTCTCGCCGGCAGGAACAGCCGGGCGCCGCAATGGATGCAGGATATGGGGCTGGAATGGCTCTACCGGGCCATGCTGGAGCCGAAACGTTTAGGCAAGCGTTATCTGCTGACCAACCCGATTGCGATTTATTCGTTGCTTAGACATCGCTTTGTTGCTTCAGGCCGAACTCGCTGAAGCATTCCGGCGAGCCGCTGTGTTGCAATCAAGCACTTCTTCCTGCGTCGCACAATAAATATGAGACCTCTCTAACATATTGAGCGGGATGTATTTTACCGCGGAAACCCGTTGCAACTGCACCCGTCTGCGCTACACTGCCCAAATACTACAAATTTATTCGAATGCTGGATATCGAGGACAACGATGGTGATTACGTCCATTGCGCTATTCATATATGGAATTGGCACCGTTACCTCCCTCGTCATGACCTATATCGAAGGCGTCCGTCGCGACAAGAACTGGGACTTTTATCGCGTGGCCGGCATTATCCTTTGTTTCTTCTGGCCGGTGCTCGTGCCGCTCCTCATCGTGGCAACGGCCTTTTCGTCGCTCGGTCTTCAGAAGCGGCGCATGAACCCGATGTCGTTTGGCAGGCAAAAGACTTCGGGCTGACCGATGACGGGTGGCCCGGGTCTCAGCCCCTCTTCGCCGGCGCTTTATAGGGGGTGAGCGTGATGCCGAGGCTGGCCAGCACCCGGCCGATGGACATCAATGGTGGGTGGGTGGCTGGCAACAGGGCACCGGTCTTCACAGCCGCGGAGACGGCGCGCACCACCGACAAGCAGAGGCTGACGAGATTTTTGCCGGCAAGCAGCAGGCCGCCTTTGAGGCCGGGGCGGCGGGCGCGGTCGATGCTGTAATTGATGATGCCGGTGCGGAGCGAGCGCTCCATGATCCAGCGCGGCGCCATCCGGCTTTCCGGAACATATTCGATGATGACGGCCTTAGCGTTCCAGGCAAATTTAAAACCCGCCTTGCGGCAGCGGGTGAAGAAGTCCATGTCGCCGCCGCCGAGGAAGTTGAACTGCACGTCGAATTCGGGTTTCGGCAGGGTTTCGAATACCCGCCGCGAGATGAGGCAATTGCCGGAACCATGGATTTGCTCGACGGGGCCGGTCCGGGCTTCGATGGAGCCGAACAGCGGGTGCGCCAGTACGGCCTTCGTTGCCGGTGCGTCGAATTCGCGGTTGACGGGTCCGCCGACGATATCGACGCCGAAGGATTTCGCCGCCGCCACCATTTCGGCAAGCCACTGCGGGGAGGCGGCCTCGTCGTCATCGATCATCAGGAACCATGCGGCCGAAGGGTAGCTCTGCCGGGCGGTGCGGAAGGCCGTGTTGATGGCGTAACAATTGCCCTGCGTTGGTTCGACCAGGGCCTGCCCCGCCATACCGCTTTGCGCAAGGAAACTACGTGCGACGGCGAGCCCCTGTTGGCCTGCGCCATCATTATCCACGATCACGACGGCGAAGGGAAAATCGACCTTCTGGGCTGCAAGCGACGAGAGCGTCTTTCTCAGGCCATCCGGCCGGCGGAAACTTGGAATGCAGACCACCGCTTCCGGCATGATCTCGGACATGAAGACTCCTAAATGCCGGCAAGTGCTGCGGCGGACAAAGCAATGGCCCTGAAGCTCTGGCGCGGGCGGTGGAGGAAGGTATCGGCCAGCGCCGAGAGGGCCTCCCGGTGGCGGCGGGCGCGAAATGCCTGCGCCACCGTATAGGCATTCATGTGATTTTCAGAGCGGTGGCGGAGGCGGCGCAGCTCCGGCGGCGAAACGGCAGCGATGATCGCGGGATCGGAAAACACGGCTTCTATTGCCGGTTCGCAATCGCGGAAGGTCAGAAGCCTGTTCATCATCACGCTCGTTGCGTGCACCCGGTAATCGAGAACATGGCAGCCCGGCAGATAGACGAAGCGGCCTGCGGCGGCGAGACGGCACCAGCCATACCAGTCTTCTGCATACCGGAGCGACTCGTCAAAGCCGCCAAAGTCCTGGAAAACCCGGGTTCTGACCAGCATGATGCCGCCATTGACGATGAAGTTTCCACCGAGCAAGGTCTCCAGAATGAAACCGTCAGGCTTTTCCCTTCGGCGGATGAGGTTGCGCCGTCCGATCTTTTGGCCGCGTTCATCGATGCGCTCATAGTCGCCATAGACGGCGACGACATCCGGGGGCGACGTGCCGGCGGATAAGGTATTTACAGCGCCGGGCCGCAGACGGTCGTCGGCATCGAGAAACATGGTCCATTCGCCGCGCGCCTGCGACAGGCCGAAATTACGGACGGCGGAAACACCCTGTCTGCCCTGCGGGCGTGCCAGCAATTTCACGCGGGGGTCAGAAAAACCTTCCACTTTTTTCGCGGTGGCATCGGTGGAGCCGTCATCGACAACGAGCACCTCGCGGATGATCTCGCCCTGCACCAACACGCTGTCGATCGCTTCCAAGATGTAGCGCTCGCCATTGCGAACGGGAATGACAATCGAAACGGAAGTCACGCTTTTTCAACTCCATCAGGACAGACCAAGCAATCTCACAGTGAAGTTACTACGGCCTTAAGCGGATCTCACCAATTATGACGTGGGAGAACGTCAGTTAACCTTGCAAATCTTTAATATCCCTTTGGCATGGTTGGAATGTTATGTTTTGGGAATGAAAGTGCGGTGCGTCGGTCGAATGTCCATGCGCCGGGGATTGAGGAGGTGGGTGAATGCGGATCGGGCGGCGGAACTTTTTGGGCGGTGCGGCATGCGCCGGTTTGTTGCATGCTGTCGAAGGCCCGGCATTTGCGGCGCAGAAAAAGGCCACGATCAAAACTGCTCCCTATGGCGCGGCCGTCTATCTCCCCGACCTCAATGCGGACAGCCGCATCGGTGAGGCGGTCGTCAAATATTGCTCGCGCATCACCCCCGTCACCGAAATGAAATGGGAGGTCATGCGGCCTTCGGCTGAGGTCTTCGACTTCGCCGCTGCGGATGCGCTCGCCAATTTCGCGCGGCAGCACAAGCTTTCCATGCATGGCCATCCCCTGATCTGGTACGCTTCCAATGCCCCGTGGCTCGCCACCGTTGGCGGCAGTAAGGTGGAGAAGTTGATGGAGACACATATCGTTACCGTGATGGAGCGATATAAGGACGTCATCCGCAGCTGGGATGTGGTGAACGAACCGATCCCTGACGTTCCCGCCAATGTGCGCGCGCGGCGCGACGCCTGGTATTACGGCGCCGGGCCGGACGCCATCAAGAAAGCGTTCGACATCGCTCATGCGGTCGATCCGAAGGCGCAGCTCGTGCTCAACGAATATGATGTGGAATTTGCCGCCGAGAAATCGCCGGCCAAACGCGCTGCCTTCCGAAATCTCATTCTCGAGCTGCTCGAAAAAGGCGCGCCGATCAATGCTGTCGGCCTGCAGGGGCACCTGCGTGGCGGCTGGCCGATCGCCAAAGACGAGCTGGCGGCCTTCACGACCGAAATGCGTGGCTACGGCCTTGCCGTCCTCGTGACCGAACTCGACGTGATGGACCAGACGCTGCCGACGCCGGAAGCCGAGCGGGATATGCTGATCACCGGCCAGGTCCGCGAGTTTCTGGAGGCGGCCTCGGCAGGCGGGCCGCTTTCCTCCATCACCACATGGGGCATTTCTGATCAATACAGCTGGATCCGCTGGGCCTATCCGCGCCGGGACGGCACCGCCAACCGGCCGCTGCCGCTCGACTGGAGTTTCAACGAAAAACCCATGATGGCCGTTATCAATGAGTTCCGGAACCGTGGTGCATGACGATGAATGCTGACATGCCGCTTCCTCCCGTTCAAAAGGCACTGCAGATCAATCTCCACCCCTTCGATGCTCCCCATGCGGCGCTGACGCTCCCGCATCAGCTGCGGGTGTGGGGCGGGCAGGTGGACCGTATTCTGCTGACGGTCGATACGGGTCAGGTGGGCGCCGGCCGATACAAGGGCAATGGTTTCGATTCCGCGCGTCAACGCCTCTTCGACATGCTGGACGAAATGCAGATCAATTATCCGCATCTCCATGTCGATATCGTCGATTACAGCGAGGCGGCGCGTGGCGCGGTGACGCAGACCTTCTTTTCGCGCTCCCCCATTCCGTATCCCGCCAAGGCTTTCGACGGCGGGCCCTTCCATGTCTATTTCCATGGCCTGAAACGCGCCAATGCCCGTTACGTGCTGCATATGGACAGCGACATGATGTTTGGAGGCGGTAGCCAGAGCTGGTTCAGCGAGGCGGTCGCACTACAGAAGGCCAATCCGGATGCGCTGTGCATCACGCCGTTTTCCGGACCACCGACAGTGCGCGGCGATCTGGATGTCGCCCGCCATGTCGGCATGCCCGGCGTGAAGAATATCCCTGCGCCGCGCAAGCTGCCGTCACGCATTCCCACCTGGCGTTTTGCCACCGTCTCCACGCGGCTTTTCATGATCGATATGGACCGCTTTTCAAAACGGATCGGCTCGCTGGAGCTGTTGCGGCCCGACGTTAAACGGCGCATCCGATCCTATGCCTATAACCAGCAGCCGGTTTCCATGCCGGCCGAGGAAGTGCTGAGCACCAACATGATGCGTGTCGGCGTGCACCGCCTTGATTTTCTCGGCACGGGCAAGGGCATGTATTCGCTGCATCCGCCCTATCGTTCGCCCGAATTTTACGCGGCGCTGCCCTCGATCGTCGAGCGCATCGAAAAGGGCGACATTCCCGAGGGACAGCTTGGCGATTTCGATATCAACGGGTCGATGGTGGACTGGGGAAGCGCTCTGGCAGCCAAGACGCGCTCAAAACGCTATGCGAAAGCGCTACGTCACCTGATTTCTGCCAATGCCGGACGATTTGGCAAGGCATGAAAGCGTGACGCCATGTCGCCTCAATAATCGGTACTAAGCTTGCTCCAGCTTTCCGAGCACAGCCCACCGATGTAGATATCGCCGGCCAGCGCTTTTGACCTCAGCCCGTCATCCCGCGTCGCCATGCAGAAATAGCCATCATGACGGAAACTCATGTGGTTCTGGCGGTAAAGCGCGTTGATAAGGAACGGCTGCGCCATGCCGGTGACATGGGCGTAGTTTTCTTTATCCAAGTGGTGAAACAGCGTGTTGAGCACATCGTTTTCGCGACCGGCCTCACAGACGAGATTAAGCACATAGGCCGTTCGTCCCGGCTGTCCGAAAAACAGCGCCGCACCCAAGGGATGGCCTTCGGCATTCTCGATGGTGAGGGCCTTCAGTTGGCCGAGGCTCTCATTGGCCCTGCTCATCTCCATCAGCCAGTGGAACTCCTCGTGCGACCATTCCGGGCGGATGGAAAAGCGCTCGATCATGACGAGCGCCTGGCGGCGGAAGGTTTCGTCGTCGATGGCCTTCACGGTGGCGCCGGGCGCCGGCTGGGGAACCAGTCCCTTTTTCCATCTTCGCAGCAGCCGGTCCACAAAACCGAGAGCCGCGAGGGCGAGGGTGGTTTTGGCCAGTTTCGAACGGCGCGGCATACGGAGCGCGATCGTGCAGAAGGGTTTCAGCGCCTTGTGCCATTGCAGGCTTTCGATCGGCAACATATTGCCGCCGATCGCCACCCAATGATCGGCGCTGACGGGTGAGGCCGTATCGGAAAACAGCATGTCGTGCCTGGAGGCCCGCATGCCGCGCGACAGGCGTGCTGCCCCGAATGCCCCTTTCTTTCCGTCCGATGCGAAGGCGCAGAGCAGCCGTGCCGTGATTGTTTTTCCATTCACGACGAAACGCATGGGCACGGCGAGGATGACGCTCGTGATACCGTTTTCGCCGGCATCATAGACGACGCTTCCATTGTCAGGGCTGAAGGCCGGGCTACCGAAAAACAGCTTTTCTATATAGGCGCGTAAATCGAAGTTGCCTTTATCTGCGGTTTTCCTGAACGCGTTGTTGAGGACGGCATGAACGGCGGGCAAGTCTTCCCGGCGCATGGGGCGCACGCCGGGGACACCTGGCTGAGGCAGGATTTTTGTCGGCTGACTGACGTCGCCATCGTCCGTGTCGGCGTGTATCTTAACGTCCACCGCCTATCTCCCGCTTGTGCGCAATGGCGAAATCAACCTCCGGCAGCGTATATTTGAATTTATTAATATAAATATAAAACCTGCAATTCGGTTGAGCTGCGGATGACGCGTGGAGAACAAAATGAAGTATATCAATTATCTGAGCTGCTTTTCCTTGAATTATTTAAAGATTAACAAAACATACTTGGATAAGCAACCTTTGGATGAAATAGGTCCGGGTGATTTTGCCAAAACGCTTTGAAATCCGAAGTAAGTCGGCAAAGAGTCGAGCCTGTTTTTCGTTCGCGCCGGCAGTTTGTTACGGGAGGTGCACAGACAAAGTGCGATGCTTCCGGCGTTGACGGGCAGGGCGTCTGCCCCGGCCGTCGGCGACAGTGATATTTTGAAATGATTTTTCGCGGCAAATATGTAAAAGAGCCGATTGTTGCGCGCGTCTCTCCGATATTTCGCTAAACATGCGCGGCTCTCGTCTTTGTCATGGCGCACATGCGTTGCGCCGGTAGCTGAGGCGGTATTGTAAGAAACGGATCGGTAAGGTCAATCGATGGCAGATACAGGCGCCTGCGCGCTCGAAGCGGATGACATCCACAAGAGCTTCGGCACGCATGAAGTTTTGAAGGGCGTTTCGCTGAAAGCCCATAAGGGCGATGTCATATCGATCATCGGCTCGTCCGGTTCCGGCAAGAGCACTTTCCTGCGCTGCATCAATTTTCTCGAAACACCGGATCGCGGCCGCGTCATCGTCAATGGCGAGGAGATCGCCACGAAGGCTGGCCGCGACGGCAAGGTCGTGCCGAAACGCTGGCGACAGGTGGAAAAACTGCGCACCGGGCTTGGTATGGTATTCCAGAATTTCAATCTCTGGGCCCATCGCACGGTTCTTGAAAATGTCATTGAGGCGCCCGTTCATGTTCTCGGCGTGAGGCGGCATGAAGCGGTCGAAAAGGCCGAGGCCCTGCTGAATAAGGTCGGCCTTTACGACAAGAAGAACGCTTACCCCGCCTTTCTTTCCGGTGGCCAGCAACAGCGCGCTGCCATTGCGCGTGCGCTCTGCATGGAGCCGGCGGTGATGCTGTTCGACGAACCGACCTCGGCGCTTGATCCGGAACTGGTGGGCGAGGTGCTGAAGGTTATCCGCGATCTGGCCGACGAAGGCCGCACCATGCTGCTCGTTACTCATGAGATGCGTTTTGCGCGGGACGTGTCCTCCAAGGTCATGTTCCTGCATCAGGGCCGAGTGGAAGAAGAGGGGCCTCCATCACAGGTGTTCGGGAACCCCATAAGCGCCCGCTGTCGTGAATTTACCGGTGCTTTTACCAACTGATCCATGCCAGACGGCCAAAATTTAACAGGAGAGATTTGAATGAAATTTTTCGCAACGCTGCTTGCCGGAACGGCATTTGCGGTTTCCGCCTTCACCGCCAGCGCAGATGTCCGCTTCGGCATCATGAACGAATCCTACCCGCCTTTCTTCGCCAAGGACGCTACGGGCAAGTGGCAGGGTTGGGAAATCGATCTCCTGGACGCCGTCTGCGCGGAAATGAAGGAAAAATGCTCGATCGTCGAGCTGTCCTGGGATGGTCTCATCCCCGCCTTGCAGACCAAGAAGTTCGATGTCATCTGGTCGTCCATGTCGAACACGGAAGAGCGCCAGAAGGTGATCGATTTCACCGACAGATATTACAAGACGCCGAGCAAGCTGATCGGCGCCAAGGGCGAAAAGCCGGGCGCGGCGGCGGAAGACGTCAAGGGCAAGACCATCGGTATTCAGGTGGCGACCATCCAGTCCGAATATTACAAGAAATATTTCGCTGATGTCGCTGAGGAAAAGACATACCAGACGCTGGATGAGGCCTTCCAGGATCTGGCAGCCGGCCGCATCGATTACGTCTTCGGTGATTCCATCGTCCTGGATGCTTTCGTCAAAAGCGACGCCGGCAAGGATTGCTGCGCCGATATGGGCGATGTCGCCGACGACCCGGAAATCCTCGGTCTTGGCGTCTCCGGTGGCCTGCGCAAGGACGATACGGAGCTGAAGACCAGGCTGAACGCCGCTCTCGCCGCCGTCCGCGCCAGCGGGAAGTACGACGAGATCACCAAGAAGTATTTCAGCTTCGACATCTACGGCAGCAAGCCTTGATCGGTCGCGTTAATGGCAAGCCTTGAAACCACGCTGCAGCTTTTGTCACCCTATCCTCCGGGATGGGGCGGCACCCTTTTGAAGGGTGCGGCATCAACACTTGCCATTTCCGCCGGTGCGTATCTCATCGGCATCGTCATCGGGCTTGCCGGTGCCCTCGGCAAGCTCTCGAACAGCAGGCCGCTTGGCCTGCTGCTCAATCTCTACACCACGGCGATCCGCGCCGTTCCCGAACTCATTCTCATCGTCGGGCTTTATTATGCCGGCACGGATGGTTTGAACCGGCTGTTGCAACTGATGGGGCTGCCGCCGCTGGAGGTGAACGGGTTCGTGGCCGCCGTCGCCGTTCTCGGTTTCGTGCAGGGCGCCTATATGACCGAGGTGCTGCGCGGTGCCATTCTTGCCGTGCCGAACGGTCAGATCGAGGCGGCGCGCGCCTTTGGCATGTCGCCGTTCCTGCGTTTCCGCCGTGTGGTCCTGCCGGCATTGCTGCCGAATGCCCTGCCGGGCCTTGCCAATCTCTGGCTGGCGGTGACCAAGGACAGCGCATTGGTGGCTGTCGTCGGTTATCAGGAACTGGCGCTGGCGACGCGGCTGGCGGGGGCCAGCACCAAGCAATATTTCCTGTTCTTCCTTGCGGCGGCGTTCCTTTATCTCGCCATCACGCTCGTCTCCAATCTCGTCTTTTCGCTGCTGGAACGCCGGGTGCGGCGTGGCCAGCCGGCTTTGGCGTAGAGGGCGAAGGGCATGGATTTTTCATGGGTCGCCAAATATTGGCCGCTACTTCTCTCCGGTGCCTGGCAGACGCTGGCACTGCTCGTCATTTCCGTCAGCATCGGTTTCGTGCTGGCCATCGGCCTTGCCTTTGCGCAGGTCAGCGGCGGTCGGATGACGAGACTTCTTGCCCGCGGTTATTGCACCTTCTTTCGCGGCACGCCGCTGCTGATCCAGCTCTGGCTGCTTTATTACGGCGTCGGCTCGCTGCTGCCGATGATCCCGGGCCTGCGCCAGAGTTTCATGTGGCCGGTGCTGCGCGAGGGGTTTTTCTTCGCCGCCGTCAGCTTCACGCTGAACTACGCGGCCTATGAAGCCGAGGTTCTGCGCGGCGCGCTGCTGGCGGTGCCGAAAGGCGAGCTGGAGGCGGGACGGGCGTTCGGCATGGGCCGTTTCACCCTCATTCGCCGCATCTGGCTGCCGCGCGCCATCCGCATCGCGCTGCCGACCATCGCCGGCGAGGTGGTGATGCAGCTGAAAGCAACGCCGCTTGCCTTTACGGTCACCGTGATGGACCTCTACGCCGTGGCCTACAAGGTGCGGCAGGATACGCTTCTGGTCTATGAGCCGCTGATCGTCGTCACCGTTTTTTATCTCATTCTCACCGCCATCATCGCCCGCTGTTTCGGCCTTGTCGAACGGCAGGTGCCGGTCCGGCGGTAAATCGTTCAAGGAGTATGAACATGGCCACTTTGCGTATCCTCGATGGCGGCATGAGCCGCGAATTACAGCGGCTTGGCGCTGAGTTGAAACAGCCGGAATGGTCGGCGCTGGCGCTGATCAATTCGCCCGATATCGTGCGGCAGGTGCACCAGGAATTCATCGAGGCCGGTGCCGATGTCGTCACCACCAACTCCTACGCGCTGGTGCCGTTCCACATCGGCGAGGAGCGCTTTCAGAAAGATGGCGCATCGCTGATCGCCCTTTCCGGCAGGCTGGCGCGAGAGGCGGCGGATGCTTCCGGCCGTGATGTGCTGGTGGCCGGGTCGCTGCCGCCGATTTTCGGCTCTTATGAACCACAGAACTTTGATGCCACGCGGGTGCAGGGCTATCTGAACGTGCTGGTCGACAATCTTGCCCCTTCTGTCGATGTCTGGCTCGGCGAGACGCTGAGCCTGATCGCCGAGGGCGAAGCGGTGCGTCAGGCCGTTGCCGCAACGGGTAAGCCGTTCTGGATTTCCTTCACGCTGAACGACGATGCGGCGGCCGTTGCCGGTGGCGAACCCGCGCTACGGTCGGGCGAAACGGTGAAGGATGCCGCCGAATGGGCAGCGCAATCCGGTGCTTCCGCCCTGCTGTTCAACTGCAGCAAGCCGGAAATCATGAAAGCCGCCATCGAAACCGCCTCCGCCGTGTTCGCAGACAAGGGCGTAACGCTGGAAATCGGCGTTTATGCCAATGCCTTCGAAGGCGAACAGGGCGATTCCGCCGCCAATGAGGGACTGCACGGCACCCGCGCGGACCTGACCGACGATGTCTATTCGCGGTTTGCCTGCTCCTGGGCGGACGCCGGCGCGACCATGATCGGCGGCTGCTGCGGCATCGGTGCTGCCCATATCCACACGGTTGCGACAGCGCTGCGGCGTAAGGCCGGCTGACGCAGCTGGCGGTGCTTTTGCCGCCGCTATCGGGAACGATGGCGGCGGGCCGACGGCTCGCCGCTTTTTGTCCACCACCATTGGCCTCAACCATGGTTGAAACGCCGTCATGCCGTCCATCGTGTCCGCGACGATCATGTTTGCGTCGCTGCGATTGCGCATCGACGTCATGGCCGGATTACCAGCCACTATCCCTGATATCCCCAGCATCGCATCATGCTGCTGAAGGCGTAGCTCTCTGCTCGGGTCGGATAAGTGTCGTTTTGCACCTGCGGCAAGCTGCCGAAACCGCCGCAAACCCTTCGGGCTGATGTTGAGAGGCTCTATTCGGTTTCGGAAACCGAGTTTGCCGCGTTTCATGCGAAATAAACAAATTGTAAATATTTAGACTATAATTTTTACGGCGTAAAGTAAATAAAATAATATTATAAAGTACTGTTTGTCTTTTTTCTTAAGGTCGCAGTCTGGCGTTTCATCTGTGGGCTGCCGCCAGACTACCGCAACGAGAACCTGCCGTAATTTCAGGGGCAGGTGTCACCCGTTGTCGGCAGGTGCATGATGCAGGTTGCGACGAGGGCCGATGACGCGGCTGATGGAGCCTTGATGACGAAGGCGACTGACGTGCAATGTTATTTTTTTGCTGAACACCTCCGGCACGGGAAAGGAGCGGCGTCAATTTCAGGAGCTTCCCGTGTCATTTTTTAAGAACGCCAGTATCCGCACCAAAATCCTGTCGCTGATCTTGCCACTTTGCCTTGTGGGCCTGGGAGCGGTTGCCTTCATGGCCAGCCGTTACAAGGAAGCGGACACGCTCAATTCGAAATTCATCACCAGCGATAATGCCGCTCTCATCAAACTGGCGCAGGCAAACCGCAATCTCATCGCGCTGGGCTACAGCGCCTACCAGGTCATGGCCTATGACGCCAAGGGAGCGGAGATAAAGGTTTCCAAGGACGCCTATGAGCATGCCAAGGGACGACTGTTCGAGCGACTGAACACCGTTAAGTCGATTTTCCCCGAGGAGGCCGCCGAAATGGACTCCTTCCTTTCCCAATCAAAAGCCATCGTGGCAATGACGGACAAGGCTGTCGAGCTGGGACTTTCGGATCGTAACCAGGAGGCCGCCGCGCAGCTTTTAACGGCTGACGCCGCCATAAAAGCCACTTCCGCAGCGTTTACGGCGCAGGTGGAAAGGCTGGAAAAGGGCATTGCTGCAGAGGCTGAGCAAATGTCAGTCGATGCCAATTCGACCATTGTCACCTCGCTGGGGACCGTCGGCATTGCGTTCA
>NZ_JBQYSN010000062.1:0-30439 GCF_052686535.1 Agrobacterium sp. DKPNP3
GGCCTCCGTCTTTGCGGTGCAATGCGAGCGGCTGATCAGCGCCACAGGCGACGCGCCGCGTTGGCGGGCCCGGATCGTCTCGCGCGCGAGGATCGCGCCATCGCTGGAAATGGTAAGCTTTTCGGCAGCCTCGTCCATGCCGGTCCATGCCTGCCCACGGCAGGGCGCATAAACGACACCGGCCACCGGAGCGCCATTGCGGATGAGCGCGATGTTGACGGTGAAGTCGTCCTTGCCGGATATGAACTCCTTCGTGCCGTCCAGCGGATCGACAAGGAAAAACTCCGCGCCGGTCTCCGGCAGGATACCGCTTGAGACGGCCTCTTCGGCCACCACGGGGATCTGCGGAAAATGGAGGGCGAGGGCTTCCAGGATGATGGTCTCGGCGCGCTGGTCCGCCTCGGTGACGGGAGAGCAGTCGTCCTTGTAGGAAACATGCGGCCCGGCGCGGTGCACCGCCATGATCGCCTGGCCCGCGTCCAGCGCCGCTGTCGTCAATATGTCGATCATCTCTGCCGTCACCATCCCACCTGGGGATTTCATCTTCTCCATCTTCGCTACTCTTTTGTGTGCGACGCGTCAAATGACGGTCCGAACAAAGCTTATATAGGGAGAATAAAGCCATTTTTTCAGCAAACCCTGCTGAAATCCTAGCATTGTTGTCAGCGAAAAGGGCAGCTTGTGTGGAAATTCCAAATTTTGTGCAGGATCGCCCAATTTTGACTTCACATTTTTAGCGAACACGATATGCATTTCGACGGTGGGGATCTGTCTGACAGGGCACCCTATAACGAACATAACGAGGCGTGGTCCATTCGAGGCCGTGCCCGGGGGAAAAACATGGAGTATTTTATCCAGCAGCTCATAAACGGGCTGACTCTTGGATCGATCTACGGCCTTATCGCAATTGGCTATACGATGGTCTACGGCATCATCGGCATGATTAACTTCGCCCATGGCGACATCTTCATGCTCGGCGGTTTTGCCGCGCTGATCGTTTTTTTGATCGTGACAACCTTTGTCGCCGGCATTCCGGTGGCGCTTCTTCTGCTTTTGATGATGGTCGTCGCCATGCTGATGACCGGCCTGTGGAACTGGGTTATCGAGCGCGTTGCCTATCGTCCGCTCAGAGGCTCGTTCCGCCTCGCGCCGCTGATCACGGCGATCGGCATGTCGATTGCGCTGTCCAACTTCATTCAGGTCACGCAGGGCCCGCGCAACAAGCCGATCCCCTCCATGGTGACGGACAGCTACCATTTCGGCGCCATAACCGTGTCGCTGAAGCAGCTGATCATCATGGTCGTCACCTCGGTGCTGCTTTTTGCCTTCTGGTATATCGTCAACAAGACGCCGCTTGGCCGCGCCCAGCGCGCCACCGAGCAGGATCGCAAGATGGCGGCCCTGTTGGGTGTGGATGTCGACAAGACGATTTCCATCACCTTCATCATGGGTGCGGCGCTCGCTTCCGTCGCCGGCACGATGTATCTGATGTATTACGGCGTTGCCTCGTTCAACGATGGCTTCATTCCGGGCGTCAAGGCCTTCACCGCGGCCGTTCTCGGCGGTATCGGCTCGCTGCCGGGCGCCGTTCTCGGTGGTCTGCTGATCGGCCTCATCGAGTCGCTCTGGTCTGCCTATTTCTCCATTGCCTATAAGGACGTTGCGGCGTTCGGCATTCTGGCATTCGTGCTGATCTTCAAGCCGACCGGTATTCTCGGTCGTCCGGAAGTCGAGAAGGTTTGATATCATGGCCAACATCGCTTCCGAAAATAACGCTTCCGGCCCGAGCCTTATGGCGACAGCCGTCAAGGAAGGCATCATTGCGGGCGTCGTCTCGCTCGGCATGTTCATTCTGTATGTCGGCATCGTCACCTATCAGGACATCAACAACCAGCTGATCTGGGGCACGCGCTGGGGTCTTCTGTCGATCTTCGTCGCCGTTGCCGCCATCGGCCGTTTCCTCATGGTCGGTTTCATCAAGCCGTCCATCGATCGTCGCAAGCTGGCCAAGGCCAAGAGCGGCGTGCTGGAAATCTCCGAGGAGAAGGGCTTCTTCCACAAGCACTTCCTCAAGATCGCGCTTGTGCTGCTGCTTCTCTACCCTGTTATCGCCGTGCAGCTTTTCGGTTTTCAGGGTTCGCTGAAGTTCGTCGACAATTTCGGCATCCAGATCCTCATTTATGTGATGCTGGCCTGGGGCTTGAACATCGTCGTCGGTCTCGCCGGCCTTCTCGACCTGGGTTACGTGGCTTTCTACGCCGTCGGCGCCTATTCCTATGCGCTGCTGTCGAGCCATCTCGGCCTGTCCTTCTGGGTGCTTCTGCCGGTTGCCGGCATTCTGGCGGCATTCTGGGGCATCATCCTCGGTTTTCCGGTGCTGCGCCTGCGGGGTGACTATCTGGCGATCGTGACGCTTGCCTTCGGGGAAATCATCCGCCTCGTGCTGCTCAACTGGACGGATGTCACCAAGGGCACGTTCGGTATTTCCGGTATCGCCAAGGCCTCGATCTTCGGCATCTGGTCCTTCGATGTCGGCGCCCCGAACAACTTCGCCAAGGCCTTCGGCCTTTCGATGTCCTCGGCCTATTACAAGATCTTCCTGTTTTACGTGATCCTGCTGCTCTGCATGCTGACGGCCTATGTCACCATCAAGCTGCGCCGCATGCCGATTGGGCGTGCGTGGGAAGCGCTGCGTGAGGATGAGATCGCCTGCCGTTCGCTCGGCATCGATACCGTCATCACCAAGCTCACCGCCTTTGCGACGGGCGCGATGTTCGGCGGCTTTGCCGGTTCGTTCTTCGCCGCGCGTCAGGGTTTCGTGTCGCCGGAAAGCTTCGTCTTCCTGGAATCGGCCGTTATTCTCGCGATCGTCGTTCTCGGCGGCATGGGTTCGCTGACGGGTATCGCGATTGCGGCGCTCGTCATGGTCGGCGGCACGGAACTGCTGCGTGAAATGGAGTTCCTGAAGCATGTCTTCGGACCGGATTTCACACCGGAACTCTATCGCATGCTGCTCTTCGGACTTGCCATGGTCATCGTCATGCTGTTCAAGCCGCGCGGCTTCGTCGGCTCGCGTGAACCGACTGCCTTCCTCAAGGAGCGAAAGGCCGTCTCCGGCAGCTTTACCAAGGAAGGTCACGGTTGATGGCCTCCGGAACGACAACAATGGCACCCAATGTAACTGGCGATACGATCCTCAAGGTCGAGCATCTCTCCATGAAGTTCGGTGGTCTGATGGCCATCAACGACTTCTCCTTCGAGGCACGGCGTGGCGAGATCACGGCGCTGATCGGCCCCAACGGTGCGGGAAAGACCACGGTCTTCAACTGCATCACCGGCTTTTACAAGCCGACGATGGGCATGATCACCATGCGCAGGCAAGATGGCGAGACGCATCTTCTGGAGCGTCTGGCGGATTTCGAAATTACCAAAAAGGCGAAGGTGGCCCGCACCTTCCAGAACATCCGGCTGTTTTCGGGTCTTACCGTTCTGGAAAACCTGCTGGTGGCGCAGCACAATGCGCTGATGAGAGCCTCGGGCTATACGATCCTTGGCCTTCTCGGCCTGCCCGCCTACAAGCGTGCGGTCGCAAGTTCGATCGAGAAAGCCAAGTATTGGCTGGACAAGGCAGATCTGACCGATCGTGCCGACGACCCTGCCGGCGATCTGCCTTACGGCGCCCAGCGCCGTCTGGAAATCGCCCGCGCCATGTGCACGGGGCCGGAACTCCTGTGCCTCGACGAGCCCGCCGCCGGCCTGAACCCGAAGGAGTCGCTCGCGCTCAACACGCTTCTGCGCGGTATCCGGGACGAGGGGACGTCGCTTCTGCTCATCGAACACGACATGTCGGTGGTGATGGAAATCTCCGACCATGTGGTGGTTCTCGAATATGGCCAGAAGATTTCCGACGGCACGCCGGACCATGTGAAGAACGACCCGAAGGTCATCGCCGCCTATCTGGGTGTCGAAGATGATGAAGTGGAAGACGTGATTGCGGAAGAACTCGACGGAGGAGCGGCCTGATGTCCGGTGAACCGCTTCTGAAAGTCCAGGGTGTCGAAACCTATTACGGCAATATCCGTGCGCTCGCGGGTGTGGATGTCGAGGTCAAGAAAGGTGAGATCGTCAGCCTGATCGGTGCCAACGGCGCCGGCAAATCGACGCTGATGATGACCATCTGCGGCAGTCCGCAGGCGCGGGCCGGCCAGGTGATCTTCGACGGTGAAGACATCACCCAGCTGCCGACCCATCTCATCGCGCGCAAGCGCATTGCCCAGTCACCGGAAGGCCGGCGGATTTTCCCGCGCATGACGGTGCTCGAAAATCTGCAGATGGGCGCCAATCTCGATAACCTGAAATATTTCAAGGAAGACGTCGAGAAGATCTTCGAGATGTTTCCGCGCCTCAAGGAGCGCCAGAGCCAGCGCGGCGGCACGCTTTCGGGTGGTGAGCAGCAGATGCTGTCCATCGGCCGTGCGCTGATGTCGCGTCCGAAGCTCCTGCTTCTCGACGAGCCATCGCTCGGTCTTGCGCCCTTGATCGTCAAGGGGATCTTCGAGGCGATCAAGAAGCTGAACCAGGAAGAGGGCCTGACCGTCTTCCTCGTGGAGCAGAACGCCTTTGCGGCGCTGAAGCTTTCCGACCGCGCCTATGTGATGGTGAACGGCAAGGTGACGATGAGCGGAACGGGCAAGGAATTGCTCGCCGACCCGCAGGTTCGCGCAGCCTATCTCGAAGGCGGGCGGCACTGAAAGATTTTACTTGCGCCAGACGTTTTGCGGCGCAAGATTACGAACAGCGACCCGCCGCAGCCTTGGCGCCAGGCGGCGGGTGGCAAACAATAAAAGCCGGCCGGCAAACGGCGGGATGACAAACAAGGCGGGGCGAGGGTGTTACACCTGGCCTGATGGGGAAAGAAATGCAGGGCCTATTTTTCGAAACGGATAACGGCGTGCGCTATGTTTTGCGCGCATTGGTTGTTCTCTTGGGTTTCTGGACGGCATGGCGCACGGGCAAATCCGTCGCCGATGGCTGGGGCGAATATCCGCGTGTGGTCATCTACACGCTGGCTCTTGGGCTGGTGATGCGCTTCCTGCATTTCGCCCTGTTCAATGGGCCGTTCATCAACGGCTTCTATTACGTGCTTGACGTCGTTCTACTTCTGGTCTTTTCCAGCATCGGTTTCCGCATGCGCCGGACAAGCCAGATGGTCAATAACTATTATTGGCTCTATGATCGGACGTCGTCATTTTCCTATAAAAAGAAGAATTGACAGCCGGGTTCTTCCGGCGTCACTAATACTCGTCAGAGTGGAACGGTTTCCTGTTCAGTGAAGGTGGGTACTGAACGGGTCTTTGCAATCAACCCCATCCAAGGAACTGGGAGTAAAGTAATGAAGAAGTCTCTTCTTTCCGCTGTTGCGCTGACCGCCATGGTCGCGTTCAGCGGTTCGGCCTTCGCCGATGTTGTGATCGCCGTCGGCGGCCCGCTGACTGGACCGAACGCTGCTTTCGGCGCTCAGCTTCAGAAGGGTGCCGAGCAGGCTGCAAAAGACATCAATGCCGCTGGTGGCATCAATGGCGAGCAGATCAAGATCGTGCTGGGCGACGACGTATCCGACCCCAAGCAGGGTATTTCGGTTGCCAATAAATTCGTTGCCGACGGCGTGAAGTTCGTTATCGGTCACTTCAACTCCGGCGTTTCCATTCCGGCGTCTGAAGTTTATGCCGAAAATGGCATTCTCGAAATCACGCCTGCTGCAACCAACCCTGTTTTCACCGAACGCGGCCTGTGGAACACCTTCCGCACCTGCGGCCGTGACGACCAGCAGGGCGGCATTGCCGGCAAGTATTTGGCCGACCACTTCAAGGACGCCAAGATCGCCATCATCCACGACAAGACCCCCTATGGTCAGGGCCTTGCCGACGAAACCAAGAAGGCTGCAAATGCCGCTGGCGTCACCGAAGCCATGTATGAAGGCGTCAACGTCGGCGACAAGGACTTCTCTGCGCTGATCTCCAAGATGAAGGAAGCCGGCGTTTCCATCATCTACTGGGGCGGCCTGCACACCGAAGCCGGTCTGATCATCCGTCAGGCGGCTGACCAGGGCCTTAAGGCAAAGCTGATCTCGGGTGACGGTATCGTTTCCAACGAACTCGCTTCCATCGCCGGCGACGCTGTCGAAGGCACGCTGAACACCTTCGGCCCTGATCCGACGCTGCGCCCGGAAAACAAGGAACTTGTCGAGAAGTTCAAGGCTGCCGGCTTCAACCCGGAAGCCTATACGCTCTACTCCTACGCAGCTATGCAGACGATTGCAGAAGCCGCAAAGGCCGCCGGTTCCGTGGAGCCTGAAAAGGTTGCCGAAGCGCTGAAGAAGGGCACGTTCCCGACAGCACTTGGCGATATTTCCTTCGACGAAAAGGGCGACCCAAAGCTTCCGGGCTACGTCATGTACGAATGGAAGAAGGGTCCGGACGGCAAGTTCACCTACATCCAGCAGGGCAGCTAAGCCTCTCTGTGACACCCAATCGAAGCCCGGCAGCAATGCCGGGCTTTTCTTTGCGCGACGGCCGCCACACTGGAGACATGAAGGCAGGAGACAAAGCCTCCCGGAAACTGCAATGAGGGGTGGCAATGACGACGAAACGGATCGTGTCTCTCCTTCTTGGTCTTGCCATGCTGGCGGCGGTGCTCGGCGGTGGGCATCTCTTCAGCAAATCCCGGACGACGCAATTGTTCGGCGAAATCATTGCAAGGGTCGAGACGCCGAAGCCGGTGGTGGCCCTGACATTCGATGACGGGCCCTCGGTGCGCTTCACGCCTGAGGTCCTGACGATCCTGAGGGAACGCGGCGTGAAAGCGACCTTTTTCCTGACGGGCAAGGAAACCGAGGAAAATCTGCCGCAGGCTCGGATGATCGTCAGTGACGGCCATCAGATTGGAAACCACAGCTATACGCATTCCAACATGGCCTTGATGGGACCGGCGCTGGTCGGGGACGAGATCGAACGCACGGATGCCGCCATTCGGGCTGCGGGCTACGAGGGCGAGATCATGTTCCGCCCGCCCTATGGCAAGAAGCTGTTCGCCTTGCCGTTGTATCTTTCCCGGCATGAGCGGAAAACAATCATGTGGGATGTCGAGCCGGAATCCTATCCAGATATAGCCGAGGATGCAGCCGCACTGGCGAAGCACGTCATCGAGCACACGAAAAACGGCTCGATCATCATCATGCATGTCATGTATCGCAGCCGCGAGGCCTCGCGGCAGGCCTTGCCGCTGATCATCGATGGATTACGTCGACGCGGGTTCGAGTTCGTGACCGTGTCGCAACTGGTGGAAAATCGCTAAGATCGCTGCGATCAGTCCAGCTGCTCCAAAATGAAGTCGGCACGCTCGTCGACGCCCGTTTTCGGAAGGACGACGGTCTCATAGTCAAGAGCTTGAAAATCCCTGACGAGACGATCGTATTCGGCCACGGCCGAGGCAAAATCATGCCGACGCTCCGTGTCTGCCCGATAGATTTCCGGCCAGGGCGGGGTAAGGAAGACCAGCCTGTTGTAGCGATGTTCGCGGCGCAGCGTTTCGATGAAGGGGTCACCGCTGGCCTCGCGTAACGCCGAGGCGGCGTCAATCAGGCCGCGATCGAAGAAGACGGTGCCGTGCTCTGGCGCATGCTGCCTGTCTTCGAGCGCTACGGCGATGGCCCTGCGTGCAAAGGCTTCGAGGTTTATCCAAGGCAGTGCGGTGCCACTGGTGCGGGTTTCTTCGATGACGATTCTGCGGCCGGGTTCCTCGACGGTGGCGTAACCGCGCCGGGCAAGTTCTGCAAGAAGCGTGGATTTTCCCCCGCCGGAGCAACCGGAGAGGATGATGAAACGGTCCATGGGCGTACGTTCCTGTGGTGGGGTTCAGGGCAGGGGGTGGTGATTTTTTTGGAAGGGGGGTGCCGCGCGTTTCTTCTCCCCGCCGGGGAGAAGGTGGCCCGAAGGGCCGGATGAGGGGGCAAGCTCCCTGTTTTAGCGCGACCCTCGCCCCCTCATCCCGCTGCCGCGGACTTCTCCACGGCGGGGAGAAGAAACAGGGGGTCAACGCTCGTTCAACAAGCAGGATTTGCGTATTCGAGCGGGAATGTGTCGGAAGATATTACCATAATACGGCGAGTCGTCACCCCTGATGCAGAATATGCGCCGCCTTGACCGCGGCAGAGGCGCGGTTTTCCACGCCGAGCTTCACATAGATCTGTTCAAGATGCTTGTTCACCGTTCGGGCAGACAGGCCGAGAATATCGCCGATGTCACGGTTGGATTTGCCCTTGGCGATCCACAGCAACACTTCGGATTCCCGCGTCGTCAGCGCGAAATGCTCTTTCAGCAGATGGTCGTCCGACTTCTCGTTGGCGGCGGTCAGGCGGAAGAGATGTTCATCCGGGCCCATGGCGCCAAGGAAGGAAAGCTGCAGGGCGGAGCGTCCGGCCTGGGTGATCGTCAGCGGTGCATCGCGGCCGGTCTCCGATGCTGCCCTTTCGCCGAGCCAGCGGCCGATATGGCTGACGACGATGTCCATGCCGTCATCCCGCCCGGTCGCGGCATTAACGAGCCGCGTCGCCTGCGGGGTGGACCAGTGGATGGCCCCGTTTGCGCGCACGGCGAGCAGATGGCGTCCGGCGGCATCAAGCGCGACCCGGGCGCTTTGCGCCGAGCGGGCATTGGAAAGATGGACGCGGATGCGGGCGCGCAGCTCGTCGATATTGATCGGTTTCGTCAGATAATCGACACCGCCGGAGTCCAGCGCCCGCACGACATGTTCGGTCTCCGTCAGGCCGGTCATGAAGATAACAGGCACCTGCGCCACCGCCGCATTGGCCTTGAGGCGTCGGCAGGTCTCGAAACCGTCCATGGTGGGCATGACGGCGTCAAGCAGGATAATATCGGGCGTGATGCGCTCGGCGATGTTCAATGCAGCCTGCCCAGATGTGGCGATGAGGGCCGAGAAGCCGGATTGCTCCAGCGCATCGGTCAAGAAGCCCAGCGCTTCCGGGCTGTCATCCACCAGCAATACAATATCTCTCGGGGCCGCCGCCTGAGCGCTCATGCCTTGAGGTCTCCCCTGTCACTGTCTTCGAACCGCTTGAGAAAATGTGCGTAGCCCGCCAGATCGAAAGCCTGCACATAGGCGCCGAGCTCCTGCGTGAAGGGCAGGTTTTCCGTGTTGCGGGCGAGATCGGCGAGTTTCGCTTCGATGCCGCGTATGTAGCCTATTTCGCCCAGCCGCTGCAAATCCTGGATGTGGATGGCGCCCGGATTGACGATCTCGGCAGGCGGCCGCGGCTCCGGCGCGGGCGGCAGATCGGTATCGTAAATCCATGTCAGCCCGAGATGCACGGCGAGCCTGTCGCAGAGATGGCGGATATCGACGGGCTTTGCGATGGCGTCGTTGTGATTGTCATCGCCGGCGCCCGCGACAGTGCCGTCGCCGATATTGGCTGAGAGCATGATGAGCGGGGCCGTCTGCCCGGCCTCGCGCAGTTTCGTCACCAGCTGCCAGCCGGTCATGCCGGGCATGGAAATATCGATGAGGAAGAGATCGGGCTTCACCCCTTCGATGAGGGTGAGACATTCGGGGCCGGATTGCGCCGTCAGCACCACGAAATCGAGCGGCGAGAGGACCTGCCGCATCAGTTCGCGGTGATCCTCGTTGTCGTCGACCACAACGATGGTACGGCGCGGGCCGGAATAGGAGCGGATCGTTTTTTCCGGCGCCGGCGCCGTGTTTGGCCGGTGGACGGCGGATAGCATGAGGCGCACACGGAAGGTGGAGCCCTTATCCTTTTCGCTGGAGACGGAAATTTCGCCGCCGAGCGTATTGGTCAGAAGCCGGGTGATGGTGAGGCCGAGGCCGAGGCCCGGCATGGGACGTACGCTCTCGGCCTCGCCACGCTGGAAGGGTTCGTAAATGCGGGCAAGGTCTCTTTCGGCAATGCCGCGGCCGGTATCGGACACGGTGAAGCTGGCCACCTGGCTGCGGTAACCGACATCGAAGGTGACGGCGCCTTCGTCCGTGAATTTGATGGCGTTGGAAAGCAGGTTGACGAGGATCTGGCGCAGGCGCTTTTCATCGGTGCGCACATATTGCGGCAGAGCGGGCGAGCGGTCGTGGCGGAATTCCAGCCCCTTGGCCTGCGCCTGCGGGCGGAACATATCGACGATCTGGTCGAGGAAATCCTGGATATTGATCTCGTTGGAATAGACCTGCAGGCGGCCCGCCTCGATCTTGGAAATATCGAGAAGCCCGTCGATCAGCCCCGACAGGTGGTCGGCCGAGCGGCGGATGACCTTGATCGCCGATTGCCGGGGAGGGGGGATGGTCTCATCGCGTTCCAAAATCTGGGCGTAACCGAGAACGGCGTTCAGCGGCGTGCGCAGTTCGTGGCTAAGGCCAACCACGTAGCGGCTTTTGGCGCGGTTGGCGGCCTCAGCCGTTTCCTTGGCATCCTGAAGGGCGGCGTCGGTCTTCTTGTGGGCAGCGATTTCCTTCAAGAGCAGCGTGTTCTGGCGCGAGGATTCCTCTTCCGCCACCACCCGGCTGTCATGGGCAAGCACCAGGAACCAGCAGACAATGCCGGCAATGACGGCAAAGACGAAAAACACGATGAGGATGGTGCGATTGACCACATCTGCCGTTTCCGGTGAGGCCGTGCCGACCTGATGCGCGATCATGGCCAATATGCCGCCGATGGTGGTGACCGCAATCGCCGCCGCCATGCCGTAGCGTCCTAGGCGGGTGGCGAGTTTCGCCACCAGCTGTCTCGGCAGGAAGGTCTTGGCGACGGTGGCGACCTGATAGTTCAGCTTTGCCTTCGGCTTGCACATGTCGTGGCAGCGGCTGTCCAGCGAACAGCAGAGCGAACAGATCGGCGCGGCATAGGCCGGACACCATGCCATGTCCTCCGGCTCGAAAGGGTGTTCGCAGATGGAACAGGTGATGCTGCTTTCTGCGCGCCATTGCTGGCGTGGCTTGCGGGCAAGGTAAAATTTGCCTTTGGTGCCCCACGCAATCAGCGGCGAGGCGATGAAAGCGACGATGAGTGTGAGGTAGGGCGCGAGCGAGGCGGCGAGCGGGCCGAAGGTGCCGAAATGCGCCATCAGCGCAATGGTGGCGGAAAGCGCCATGGAGCCGACGCCAACGGGATTGATGTCGTAGAGATGGGCACGCTTGAACTCGATGCCTGATGGGGCGAGGCCGAGCGGCTTGTTGATGAAGAGATCGGCCGAGATGGTGCAGAGCCACGCCATGGCGATGATGGAGAAGATGCCGAGCGTTTCCTCGAGCAGCCGGTAGATGCCGAGTTCCATCAACAGCAGCGCAATGGCCACATTGAACACCAGCCAGACGACGCGGCCGGGGTGGCTGTGGGTGAGGCGGGAGAAAAAGTTCGACCAGGCGAGGGAACCCGCATAGGCATTCATGACGTTGATCTTCAGCTGCGACACGACCACGAAGGCGACCATCAGCAGCATCGCCGCCGTCTGGTTGGGGATCATGTAACCGAAGGCGGTGAGATACATTTGCGCCGGGTCGGCGGCGCGATCGACCGAGACGCCGGAACTGAAGGTCAGCACGACGAGGAACGAACCGGCCAAGAGCTTCGGCACGCCGACGACGACCCAGCCAGCGCCGGCCAAGAACACGGCGATGCGGTGGCGCAGGCGGCTCTGGCCCTCGGCTGGCAGGAAGCGCAGGAAGTCCACCTGCTCGCCGATCTGGGACATCAAAGCCAGGATGACGGCCGAGGCCGCGCCGAACTCCACGAGATTGAAATCCGCCACTGTGCCCGGCGGGCCGGACGCATGATGAATGCCGGCAAAAGCGCGCCAGAGATCGTATTTTTCCCAGTCCATCAAGGCGATGAAGATGAAGGGCAGGATGTTGAGGACGAGCCAGAAAGGCTGGGTGACGATCTGGAAACGGCTGATGAGCCGCACGCCATGGGTGACGAGCGGAATGACCATGACGGCGGAGATGATGTAGCCGATCCACAAGGGAATGCCGAGCGCCAGCTCCAGCGCGCCGGACATGATCGAGGCCTCGATCGCGAAGAGCATGAAGGTGAAGGCGGCGTAGATGAGCGAGGTGATGGTGGAGCCGATGTAACCAAAGCTCGCGCCGCGTGTCAGCAGATCGATATCGACGCCATGGCGAATGGCATAACGGCTGATCGGCAGGCCGACGGCCAACATGACGACGGCAGCGACAAGGATGGCGTAAAAAGCGTTGGTGGTGCCGTAGGAGAGCGTGATGGCGCCGCCGATGGCTTCCAGCGCCAGAAAGGAAATCGCGCCGATGGCGGTGTGGGAAATGCGGTTGGAGGAAAATTGCCGGGCGCTCTTGGCGGTAAAGCGCAGCGCATAATCTTCCAGCGTCTGGTTGGCGACCCAGCGGTTATATTCGCGCCTGACGGGGATGATGCGTTGCCGTGCGGCCATGGCTATCGAGCGCCTTTCCGCAAGGGGCTTCTCACAGCCGCACCGACATGCCGCCATCCACCGTCAGCACATGGCCGTTGACGAAGGAGGCTGCGTCGCTGGCCAGAAACAGGGCCGCACCGGCAATCTCGTCCGGTCTGCCCCAGCGTTCCAGCGGCACGCGCAGCTTGGCGAAGGCCACCATCTCAGGATTTTCGGCAAGGGCGGCATTGGTTTCTGTGGCGAACATGCCCGGCGCAATGGCGTTGCTGGTGATGCCACGCGCGCCGTACTCCACGGCAATCGCCCGCATCAGGCCCGTCAGCCCCTGTTTGGCGACGGGGTAGATCGCATCGCCCGGCCGCACGATGTGGCCAAGAATGGAGGTGATGGTGATGATACGGCCATAGGCCTTTGCCGCCATGGCTTCCGCCGCATCCCGCGACAGGAAAATGGAGGAGGTGAGGTCGGTGCGGATCAATTCCAGCACGTCCTCATCGGTGAATTCGGCAAGCGGGCGGCGGTCGCGTGCGCCGACATTGTTGACGAGAATATCGAGGTGGCCGAGTTCGCTCATGATGCGGTGGACGAGCGCCGCCCCGGCTTTGGTATCGGCAATATCGAAGGCGGCATAATCCGCCTTGCCGCCTGCCTTACGCAACGAGTCGACCGCCTGTTGCAACGTCTCGGCATTGCGGCCGGTCAGCCAGACATGAGCGCCAGCTTCGGCAAAGGCCTTGGCGATTTCAAAACCGAGACCACGGCCGCTGCCGGTGATGATGGCGGTGCGGTTTTTCAGAGAAAATTTGTCCAGAATGCCCATCGCTCACCTTCTTGCTTGACGTGCCGAAACTTCTTGGAGTTCGCGAAGGAAGAATATGCCGCGTGGGGCAGAGAGCGAAAGGTCGCCGTCCGGCCCGACCGTTCGGTGGACAGAAAAATGGCGTCGTCCAGTTCGGGCGACGCCATCAGTTCGATATCAGGCAGCAGCCGACTTTGCGAGCGGCACTTCCGCGATCGTCTTCAGAACGACGGAAGCGATCTGATAGGGGCACCCTTGAGAGTTCGGACGACGGTCTTCAAGGTAACCCTTGTAGCCGTTGTTGACGAAGGAATGCGGAACGCGGATCGACGCGCCACGATCTGCCACGCCATAGGAGAACTTGTTCCACGGAGCGGTTTCGTGCTTGCCGGTCAGGCGCAGGTGGTTGTCCGGACCGTAAACGTCGATGTGCTCTTTCCAGTTCTTGGCAAACGCGGCCATGAGAGCTTCGAAATAGTCCTTACCGCCAACTTCACGCATGTACTTGGTGGAGAAGTTGCAGTGCATGCCCGAACCGTTCCAGTCGGTGTCGCCCAGCGGCTTGCAATGGAATTCGACGTCGATGCCATACTGTTCGCAAAGGCGCAGCAGCAGGTAACGAGCGATCCAGATCTGGTCGGCGGCGCGCTTGGAGCCCTTGCCGAAAATCTGGAATTCCCACTGGCCCTTGGCCACTTCGGCGTTGATACCTTCGTGGTTGATGCCGGCTTCGAGGCAGAGATCGAGGTGCTCTTCAACGATTTCGCGGGCAACCGAACCGACGTTCTTGAAGCCGACGCCGGTGTAGTAAGGACCCTGCGGAGCCGGGTAACCCTGTTCCGGGAAGCCGAGCGGGCGGCCGTCCTGGTAGAAGAAGTATTCCTGCTCGAATCCGAACCATGCATCTTCGTCGTCGAGGATGGTTGCGCGGCTGTTCGACGGATGCGGAGTGACGCCATCGGGCATCATGACTTCGCACATGACGAGCGCACCGTTGGAGCGGGCCGGATCCGGGTAGATCGCGACGGGCTTCAGCACGCAATCGGAGGAGTGGCCTTCGGCCTGCTGCGTGGAGGAGCCGTCAAAGCCCCAAAGCGGCAGCTGCTCGAGTGTCGGGAATTCGTCGAATTCCTTGATCTGGGTCTTGCCGCGCAGGTTGGGGACCGGCTTGTATCCGTCCAGCCAGATGTACTCGAGTTTGAACTTAGTCATTACGAACCTCTCATAGGTAACAATGCGAAGCCTTGAGGCCTCCCGTGGCTTTCACCACCGGAAGCGCATTCGCTTTCAAGGGCTGACACGTTAGATGCATGCCGCGTGCCAGATTGGCGTTATCCGGCGATTTTTTCGAAAATTCTTTCAGCCGCATATTGGTCGGACCGGTGCCGGCTCCTTCATTCTTGCTTCTGTTGCGGCGCAGCACGATAAAACACCCCTCAAGTTTCATCATTGAATCCTGATAGATAGCGCACAGCACCGCGAGACGCGCCATGCTGTAATGCAGCAAATTCAATTGCGCGCGAGGGATTGGCATTTGCCCTAAAAACCAGCGCTTCCGGAATGGTTTTTCTTGTCGAAAGTGCGATTTATGCCTATATTTTTCGCAACATGATTTTTTTTTAATCAAAGGGAGCGAATCCGGCTTTCACGGGTTTGACTTCATGACCAAGTGCTTCGATGCAATCAGAGTGAGATGACCGAAATGGCGACTGGCTTTCATCGTGAGACGGCAACGATCTACCAATTCCCTGTTGGCGGGCGCGCTGGCGTGTCCAAGTTCCGTACTAATGGCTTGAGCGACCTCGAACGCGAGGCAAGAGAACCGCATGTGGATTTTGGCTCCTGGTATCATGACGAGGCGATCCGGGACGAAGAGAGCGACCGCAAGCCGCATTCTTGATCTGAGCCGGTGCTGCGAATTTCTTCTTCCCGAGGGGGAGAAGGTGGCCCGAAGGGTCGGATGAGGGGGCAACCCCTCCGTATATATTGACGCTCGCCCCCTCATCCCGCTGCCGCGACCTTCTCCCCGGCGGGGAGAAGAAACAAGCTGAGGCGTCTCGCTCTGCATATCACCCCACACTTCCCCTGCACCTTTCGCCACCCCGCCTACGTCAATTGACGTATACGGTTTCGCGCCCACGAGATCGATAGTCCCTCCAGCAGCGGCCGAAGATGCCGCTGAGCCTCCACGAGAGGCCAACAAGGAGAGGGGTCCTTCCGATGATGTTCCGCAAGACGCTCAGTGCCGCGCTGCTTGGCGCAATTCTGTCCACCACTGCCTTCCATGGCGCCTTTGCTGCCGATGACACGATCAAGGTCGGCGTGCTGCATTCTCTTTCCGGCACCATGGCCATTTCAGAAACCACGCTGAAAGACGCCATGCTGATGCTCATCGACGAGCAGAACAAGAAGGGCGGCGTTCTCGGCAAAAAGCTTGAAGCCGTCGTGGTCGATCCGGCCTCCGATTGGCCGCTTTTCGCCGAAAAGGCCCGCCAGTTGATTTCGCAGGACAAGGTCGCCGCCGTTTTCGGCTGCTGGACGTCTTCCTCGCGCAAATCCGTTCTGCCTGTTTTCGAAGAGCTGAACTCGATCCTGTTCTATCCGGTTCAGTATGAGGGTGAAGAATCCTCGCGCAATATCTTCTACACGGGTGCCGCCCCCAACCAGCAGGCGATTCCGGCCGTCGATTACCTCGCCAATACCGAAGGCGTCGAGCGCTGGGTTCTGGCCGGCACGGATTATGTCTATCCGCAGACCACCAACAAGATCCTGAAGGCCTACCTGATGTCGAAGGGCGTCAAGGAAGAGGACATCATGATCAACTACACGCCGTTCGGTCACTCCGACTGGCAGACGATCGTGTCCGACATCAAGAAATTCGGCTCGGCCGGCAAGAAGACCGCCGTGGTTTCCACCATCAATGGTGACGCCAACGTGCCCTTCTACAAGGAACTGGCCAACCAGGGCATCAAGGCCGAAGATATTCCGGTCGTCGCCTTCTCCGTGGGTGAAGAAGAGCTTGCCGGCCTCGATACCGCGCCGCTGGTTGGCCACCTTGCCGCCTGGAACTACTTCCAGTCCGTCGATGCGCCCGTCAATGCCGAGTTCATCAAGACCTGGCATGCCTTCACCAAGAACGACAAGCGCGTGACCAACGACCCGATGGAAGCCGCCTATATCGGCTTCAACGCCTGGGTGAAGGCCGTGGAATCCGCCGGCACGACCGATACGGACAAGGTTCTCGACTCGATCATCGGCGTTTCCGTGCCGAACCTCTCCGGCGGCTACTCCACCGTCATGCCGAACCACCACATCACCAAGCCGGTGCTGATCGGTGAAATCCAGGCTGACGGCCAGTTTGAGATCGTACAGCAGACACCGCAGGTGGTGGGCGACGAATGGTCGGATTACCTGCCGGATTCGAAGGATCTGATCTCTGATTGGAGAAAGCCGATGTCCTGCGGCAACTTCAACGTGGCCACGGGCAAGTGCGGCGGCAAGGGTAGCTGATAGGAGCTTGGGTTGAGGGCCGCTCCCTCGTTGGGGCGGCGCTTCAATCGTTGAAAACTGAGCAAGCATGCCCCCCTCTGCCCTGCCGGGCATCTCCCCACAAGTGGGGAGATCGACTCGTAGTGAGGCCCCGCATTTCTCGTCGGTCGAGATGGAGCGACGTAGGTGCACCTTGCCGATCTCCCTCCTTGTGGGGAGATGCCCGGCAGGGCAGAGGGGGGTAAGCCGCATACTCATCGCCAGATAAAATACACGGCCGCCCTAAGGACCCCGACATGACGATCCGATCTTTTCTCGGAGCCATCTTCCTCTGGTTCACCATGGGCATCGCCGCCCAGTCCCTCGCACAAAGCGACCCAAAGGCGCTGATCGACCAGCTCGGCACAGCTGATTTCAAGCAGGCCGAAACATTGATCGGGCAGATTGCCGCAACCGGCGATGCGCGTGTCGTTCCGGCGCTGGAGGCTTTTGCGGCGGGTGATCTCTACGTGCGCAAATCCGACAATCTGGTCTTCATGACCAAACCCGCCGGTTCCGATTTCACCCTGATCGACCCGCTGACGGGTGAAAGCGCCGGCTCGGCGCCGAAGGCGACCGTTACCAAGATCAGGGTGAACAATAATCTACGCCGTGTCATCCGCGCCGCGATGGGCGGGCTGACGCTGCTCAGCCCGGAAAAATCCGTGCGGCTTTCGGCGGCTGACGCGGTCCTGAAAGCGCCAAGCGCTGAAAATCTCGAATTGTTGGAAGCGGCCATATCAAAGGAGACCGATAATGAGGTGCGGACCCGGATGGAGGAGGCGCGGGCTGTCTCGCTGCTCTCCTCCGACCGCCCCCTTGAGGTGAAGAAAGAAGCGATCGCCACCATCAAGGCGCTTGGCGGGCGCGATGCGATCAGCATTCTGATGGCGGCGACGCCGTCGGTCGATCCGAGCCTGAAGCCGGATGTCGACGAGGCGATTTCCAGCATCGAAAGCGCGCTTGCTTTCTGGGATTACGCACAGAATGTCTGGTACGGCCTGTCGCTCGGCTCTGTGCTGCTGCTCGCCGCCATCGGCCTTGCCATCACCTTTGGCGTGATGGGTATCATCAACATGGCGCATGGTGAAATGGTGATGATCGGCGCTTATTCCACCTTCATGGTGCAGGAGCTGATCCGCAGTCATTTCCCCGGCCTGTTCGACTGGTCGCTGGCGATTGCCCTGCCGGCCGCCTTTCTGGTCACGGCCTGCGTCGGCCTCGTCATGGAGCGCGGCGTCATCCGCTATCTTTACGGGCGGCCGCTGGAAACCCTTCTCGCCACCTGGGGCATCTCGCTGATCCTGCAACAGGGCGTGCGCTCCATCTTCGGCCCCACCAATCGGGAAGTCGGCAGCCCGAGCTGGATGTCCGGCTCCTTCAGCGTCGGTTATCTCAATTTCACCTGGAACCGGGTGTGGATCGTCTGCTTCTCGCTGTCCGTCTTCTTCGCACTGCTGGTGCTGCTGAAGCGCTCGGCCTTCGGGTTGCAGATGCGCGCCGTGACCCAGAACCGCCGCATGGCCTCCTCCATGGGCATCCGCACGCCATGGGTGGATGCCTTCACCTTCGCGCTTGGTTCGGGTGTTGCCGGGCTTGCTGGGGTGGCCTTGTCGCAGATCGACAATGTCTCTCCGAATCTCGGCCAGAGCTACATCATCGACAGTTTCATGGTGGTGGTGTTCGGCGGCGTCGGCAATCTCTGGGGAACGCTGGTCGGCGCCCTGTCGCTCGGCGTGCTCAACAAGTTCCTCGAGCCGACGGTGGGGGCCGTGCTCGGCAAGATCCTCGTGCTCGTTCTCATCATCCTGTTCATCCAGAAGCGGCCGCGCGGTCTCTTCGCACTCAAGGGAAGGGCGATCGAAGCATGATTACCGGCTTCCTCCTGCGCGCGCTCGACCGCCGCATTTCCATCGCCATCGGCATTATTCTCGCCATTGCCGTGCTGGTGCCCGCCTCAAACCTGCTGTTGCCGGAGGGCAGCGCGTTCCGCATCCCGACATATATCATGTCGATGCTCGGCAAATATCTGGCCTACGCGCTGCTCGCGCTCGCGCTCGATCTGGTCTGGGGTTATTGCGGCATTCTCTCCCTTGGCCACGCCGCCTTCTTTGCGCTCGGCGGCTATGCCATGGGCATGTATCTGATGCGGCAGATCGGCACGCGCGGGGTCTATGGCCATCCGGTGTTGCCTGATTTCATGGTGTTCCTCAACTGGAAGGAATTGCCGTGGTTCTGGCACGGCTTCGACATGTTCTGGTTTGCGGCGCTGATGGTGCTTGTCGTGCCGGGGCTGCTGGCCTTCGTCTTCGGCTGGTTCGCCTTCCGCTCGCGCGTCAACGGCGTTTATCTCTCGATCATCACCCAGGCCATGACCTACGCCCTGCTCCTTGCCTTCTTCCGCAACGACATGGGTTTCGGCGGCAATAATGGGCTGACCGACTTCAAGGATATTCTCGGCTTTTCCGTGCAGGCCGACGGCACCCGTGCCGTGCTGTTTGCGATGACGGCGGTGATGCTGGCGATCTCGCTGCTGATTGCCTCCGGCATCGTTAATTCCAAGTTCGGCAAGGTGCTGGTGGGTGTGCGGGATGCGGAAAGCCGGGTGCGGTTCCTCGGTTTCAGGGTTGAAAACATCAAGCTCTTTACTTTCGTCGTCTCGGCGATGATGGCAGGCATTGCCGGTGCGCTGTTCGTGCCGCAGGTGGGCATCATCAATCCCGGCGAATTTTCACCCGCCAACTCCATCGAGGTGGTGGTGTGGACGGCGGTCGGCGGGCGCGGCACGTTGATCGGGCCGATCATCGGCGCGGTGCTGGTCAATGGCGGCAAGAGCTATTTCACTGGCGCGTTCCCGGAATTCTGGCTGTTTGCGCTGGGTGGTCTCTTCATCGCTGTCACGCTGTTCTTCCCCAAGGGCATCGTCGGCACGGTGCAGCATTATCTTGCGGGACGACGCGAGAAGCGTGTGGCGGGCGCGGCACGTGAAGCTGGCAACGACAGCGCGGTTGCGCAACAGGCGGCGGAGTAAGCCCATGAACACGGTTTCCGAAAACAGAACCAAGAGCCTGCTTTACCTCGATGGCGTCTCCGTTTCCTTTGATGGGTTCAAGGCGCTGAATTCCCTTTCATTCGTGGTGGAGCCGGGCGAGCTTCGCGCCATCATCGGTCCGAATGGCGCGGGCAAGACAACGATGATGGATATCATCACCGGCAAGACACGGCCGGATACCGGCACGGTGCTGTTCGAAGACAGCATCGACCTCACCAAGAAGGACGAGGCGGATATCGCCCAGCTCGGCATCGGCCGGAAATTCCAAAAGCCGACGGTGTTCGAAAGCCATACCGTCTGGGACAATCTGGAGCTGGCGCTGAACCGCAAGCGCGGCGTGTTCGCGACGCTGTTCTACCGGCTGACGGCGGAGGACAAGGCGCGCATCGAAGATATCCTCGCCACCGTGCGGCTTGGACACCGCCGGGGAGACCTCGCCGCCAATCTTTCGCATGGGCAGAAACAGTGGCTGGAGATTGGCATGCTCTTGGCACAGGAACCGAAGCTTCTCCTGGTGGACGAGCCGGTGGCGGGTATGACGGATGCGGAGACGGCGGAAACCGCGGTGCTTTTGAAGGAAATTGCGAAAACCCGTTCCGTTGTGGTGGTTGAGCACGATATGGGCTTCATCCGTGAGTTGGGGGTGAAGGTAACGTGCCTTGCCGAAGGCTCGGTGCTGGCCGAAGGGTCGATCGATTTTGTGTCCAGCGATCCGAAGGTGATCGAGAATTATCTGGGGCGGTGATGGTGATATTTGCGGCTATAGCCCCCTCTGCCCTGCCGGGCATCTCCCCCTCAAGGGGGGAGATCAGATGCCGCCCTCGCTCGCTCCTTTGCCACGATGCTATGCGGCAGAGTGTTCGCCACTTGCCGATCTCCCCCCTTGAGGGGGAGATGCCCGGCAGGGCAGAGGGGGGTAGCGCGGCCCACCATACCGTCATTGGAGTTTCACCATGCTGACAGTCGACAACATCAACCTCCATTACGGCGCTGCACAAGCCCTGCGCGGCGTATCGCTCACCGCTGAAATGGGCAAGATTACCTGCGTCCTCGGCCGCAACGGCGTCGGAAAAAGCTCGCTGTTGCGCGCGGTCACCGGCCAGCAGGCTACCAGCGCCGGCACGATCCGTTTCGGTGATGCGGCACTGGATGGGCTGGCGCCTTACCAGCGGGCGAAGCGCGGCGTCGGTTACGTGCCGCAGGGCCGGGAAATCTTTCCGCTGCTGAGCGTTCAGGAAAATCTGGAGAGCGGCTATGCGCCGCTGTCGCGCAAGGAGCGGTTCATCCCGGATGATATTTTCAGCCTGTTTCCGGTGCTGCAGACCATGCTGTCGCGCCGCGGCGGCGATCTATCCGGCGGTCAGCAACAGCAGCTTGCCATAGGCCGGGCGCTGGTCACGCGGCCGAAAATCCTCGTTCTTGACGAACCGACCGAGGGCATTCAGCCGTCGATCATCAAGGATATCGGCCGGGCGATCAAATATCTGCGCGATTCCACCGGCATGGCCATCCTGCTGGTCGAGCAATATCTGGATTTCTGCCGCGAACTTGCCGACTATGTCTACATCATGGACCGCGGCGAGATCGTGCATGAGGGGCTGGCTGCAACGCTGGATACGCCGGAAGCGCGGCGACATCTTACCGTGTAGAGGCGACCGTTCCGCTCACGACATAAGAACGGCCGATTAATATTTTGAAAGTCCATGCGCTGCTGCATGGCTTTCATGCAGCATTTTAGCATTTCATTAAGTAAAAGCCTGTGTTATTGGGGCCATGAAATGCTGCATGCGAGACACAGAAGAAGTCTATTCGCACGCCGCGACTGTTGATCCCTTACATTTCCCGAACGCTCGACGTATCGTCGGGAAACTGTGCCAATAAAGGCGTGTCAATGATTCAAGACTTTGCAGTGGGCCGGGCTTCCCGGTGGGTGCGTTTCGCACGCAGCCTGTTCATCGGGCTGGTAATCAGCGCAGGCGCAGGGGCCGCAGCGTCGGCATCGACCTGCGGTCAGGATATCGGCCCCGGCATGGAACCGGGTCGGCATGATTTTTCCATTCTCTCTAACGGGCAGAAACGCGACGGCGTCTATTTTGTTCCATCCGCCTATGATGGAAAAAAGGCACTGCCTGTCGTATTCGATTTCCACGGCTCCAACAGCAACCCGCACGGGCAGCTGAACCGCAGCGGCTGGGACAAGCTTGCCGAGCGTGATGGTCTTGTGGTCGTCGCGCTGGCGGGCAGTTTAAACGGCGAATTGCCGGGCACCCATGCCTGGAATGTTCCCGGCGTTACAACACGCCCCGGCGGGCTGGATGAGGTGAGCTTCATTCATGATGCTATTGCCATGGTGAAGGGCAAGTTCTGCGTCGATGAGGAACGTTTTTACGGTTCCGGCTATTCAGGCGGCGGGCGCATGTTGTCGCAATTCATCTGCACCGGAGCCAAGGATTTTAATGCCGCCGGTTTTGTCGCCTCGTTGCGCGCGGGTTATCCGCAGGAAACCGAAGGCAAATGGGCACCTGATGCGGCAAGCTGTACACCGGCGCGGCCGATGTCGATCATCGCCTTTGCCGGGCTGAAGGATCCCGCCAACCCCTATCAGGGCGGCGGCAAATCCTACTGGCAATATAGCGGCGAGACGGCGCTGAAGCGCTGGGCCGAGATGGATGGCTGCAAGGGCGCCGCCAAAAGCAAGGTGGGCGAGAGCTTCACCGTCAATTCCTACGATGTCTGCAAGGCCGGTGCGCGCATCCAGTCCTATGTCATCGAGAACTGGGACCATGCCTGGCCGCGCGCCACCATGAAGGCCGAGGTTCTGGCGGCGAACGCCGTTGTTACCCGCAAGCCCGGTGGCGAGCAGACGCCGAAGGCGCAGCCCGCCGTGGAGCGCAAGATGCCCACAGGCGAAGTGACGCGCACGGTTGATGCGGCCGAAAGAATGTGGGATTTCTTCCGCAACACGGAAGGGCAGATGGTGGTGGACGCCGTCGTCAAGAAGGATTGCGTCGCCAAGGCCAATCCCGCTTCCGCAACCGTTTCGGAGACCGCGTGCAGCAGCAACAGCAAGCCATCAGCCCTTCCGGTTGCGAAGACGCTCAACCTGTCCGGCAACAACGCGCCCGTGGCAGAGGACGCATTGTAACCAAGGCAGTTGAAGGGCGCAGCCGGCTGGACGAGTTGTTTCAGGAGGGCTGCGCCAAAATCCGTCTGCCGGACACCTTTTCCAATGAAATGGAAGCCATTCTCATCAATTCCTCCGGCGGCCTGACCGGCGGGGATGACATCGAATGGCAGGCAGCCGCCGGCGCCGGTACCTCGCTTGTGGTCACGACACAGGCCTGCGAGAAGGTCTATAAGGCCTCATCGGGCACCGCCACCGTCGCCGCCCGAGTTTCCGCCGGGCCGGGCGCGAAGCTCCACTGGCTGCCGCAGGAAACCATCCTGTTCGAGCGCGCGTCACTCACCCGAAGGCTTGAAGCCGATCTCGATCAATCCTCAGAATTTATCGCCGTCGAAGCCGTTCTACTTGGCCGCCAGGCCATGGGCGAGGCGATGACGCATGGGCTCTTTCGCGACCGCTGGCGGATTCGCCATGGCGGCAAGCTGGTGCATGCAGAAGAGTTGCGGCTTGAAGGCGAGGTGGCGGCGCTGACCGCGAAGACGGCGGTTCTGGCCGGTCAGGTCGCCTTTGCAACGCTGCTTTATATCGGACCGCTTTCCGAGGCGCTTCTGCCTAAAATCCGGGCGATTGCCGGGGAAAGCGGCGGCGCCAGCGAATGGCAGGGCAAGCTCGTGGTGCGCGTTGCCGCCGCTGATGGTTTCTCCTTGAGAAAATTGCTTTTTCCGATCATTTCGCTCTTGCGAAACGGCGCGCCAGTGCCGAAAGTCTGGAATCTGTAAACCCTTCGGATCGTCTCGTGACAGGCGTTCTTCGGGGTCTGTCAAATATCGGATCTGGTCTCCAGCAAACCTTGTTTGCGGAGCAGATGCCAAGCTGTGGGACGACGATGAACCTTAGCCCAAGAGAAAAAGACAAGCTGCTGATTTCCATGGCCGCTATGGTGGCGCGCCGCCGGCTGGAACGTGGCGTGAAGCTGAACTATCCGGAAGCGATTGCGCTGATTACCGATTTCGTCGTCGAGGGCGCCCGTGATGGCCGTGCCGTTTCCGATCTGATGGAAGCCGGCGCGCATGTCATTTCCCGTGATCAGGTGATGGACGGCATTGCCGAGATGATCCACGATGTGCAGGTAGAAGCGACATTCCCTGATGGCACCAAGCTGGTGACCGTTCACGAACCGATCCGGTAAAGGGAGGCAGATTTGGCGCTGGAACTGAGGCCCAATTGCGAATGCTGCGATCGCGATCTAGCGCCCGATAACAGGGACGCGATGATCTGCTCGTTCGAATGCACCTTTTGCGTCGATTGCGTGACTGGCGTGCTTGATGGCGCCTGCCCGAATTGCGGTGGTGAGCTGGTACGCAGGCCCGTCCGCCCGGCGGCGAAACTCGTCAACAATCCGGCATCAACGAAGCGCGTGCTCAAGGCCAATGGCTGTTCATCCGCCCATGCCGCCTGAGACAGAAATAAGGGGAGCACCATGAAGCCAGGCGAAATCATTGCCGCTGAAGGCACCATCGAACTCAATGCCGGCCAGCCGACGGTGACGATCGAGGTGGCCAACTCGGGCGACCGGCCGGTGCAGGTGGGCAGCCACTACCATTTTTTCGAGACCAATGCGGGTCTCCTTTTCGATCGCGACAAGGCGCGCGGCATGCGTCTCGATATTCCTGCCGGCACGGCAGTGCGTTTCGAGCCCGGCCAGAAGCGGGAGGTAACGCTGGTGCCGCTGTCCGGCAAGCGCGAGGTTTATGGTTTCCGTCAACAGGTCATGGGGAGGTTATGAAATGGCGACGGCGCATTATCATGGAAGCTGCCAGTGCGGCAGCGTCAGCTTCGAGGTCGATGTCGATCTCGACCATACCGTCATTTGCAATTGTTCGCGCTGCAAGCGTCTGGGCTCGACACTCGCCTTTGCGCCGCGGGAGAAATTCACGCTGCTTTCCGGAGAGGACAAGCTGAGCGAATATCTCTTCAACAAGCACAAGATCCATCATTTTTTCTGCTCTACCTGTGGCATCGAAAGCTTTGCCTATGCCGATGGGCCTGACGGTACGCCGATGGTGGCGGTCAATGCCAATTGTCTCGATGGCGTCGATCCAAGAGCGTTGAAGCCGCAGGCTTTTGACGGCGCGGCGGCCTGAACGATGGCGATCAGCAAAAACAGCCTTGCCGCGGCCACCGTCTTCTGGGTGGCTGCAGGCATCTCTGGCCCGGCCGCCGCACAGGAGCCGGATTGCAAGGAACCGCAGACACAGGCGGATATGACGATTTGCGCCGGCAAGGATTACGAAAAGGCCGACAAGCAGCTCAATGTCGAGTATCAGAAGCTGCGCAAGCTGCTTACCGAACGTGACAAGGCGGCGGATGCGGATGGCAAGGGCGCGGGCGATGCGCTGGTCACTGCCCAGCGCGCCTGGGTGGCGTTTCGCGATGCCAATTGCGCGCTATCAGGCTTTCAGGCGCGGGGTGGTTCGATGGAGCCGATGCTGATTTCTTCGTGTCTGGCCGAGATGAGCACAAAGCGGGCGGATGATCTGCGCCAGCTGTCGGAAGGCTTCTGAACGCATGGGGCGGCGGATCGCGATTGTCGGAAATGGGGAGTTGCCGCCCGGCACCGCCCGGCTTATCGACCGTTCGGATATCGTCATCCGTTTTAACGACTGCCGCTCGCTGGGGCTTGGCGGCACGCGCACCGATGTCGTGGCCGTCTGCAATACAGGACGGCCTGGTCGTGAGATGACCGAAGGAGCCGAATGGCGCGAGAGCGACGGCGTGCGACAGGCCGCTGCCATCTGGTCGGTGCGCGATCCCGCAAAATTTGCAGAAATGGAACCTGATATCCGCGCGCGGTGGCCGGAGCTCACCGATTTCTGCGTGGATTACACCGCTGCCTTTGCAGCAATCGCGCGGGCGGGCGGCAAAAGCCACGTCGTTATCCATCGGGAGGTTCATGAACGGCTCGATGTCGCGCTCGAAGCTTACGAGCCGGAACCTTACGTCTGCCCCAGCACCGGGCTTGTCGCCATTGCCCATGTTCTTGAGACTGTGAGCGGTGAGGATGACGAGGTGGCGATTGCCGGTTTCGGCCACCAGGGTTGGAGTGGCCATCCATTTTCCGCCGAAAAGCAGCTGGTTGAAACCCTTGCGGTTGCACGCCGGCTTAAACGAATTTCTCCCACATCGATTTTCTCCGCGTCCGAAGGAGCCTGAGCCCATGCCCTACAAGATTTCCCGCGCCGCCTATGCCGGCATGTTCGGCCCGACCGTTGGCGACAAGGTGCGTCTTGCCGATACCGAACTCTTCATCGAGATCGAGAAGGACCACACGACCTACGGCGAGGAAGTGAAATTCGGGGGTGGCAAAGTCATTCGCGACGGCATGGGCCAGAGCCAGGCGACACGGGCCGAAGGCGCTGTCGATACCGTCATCACCAATGCCGTGATCGTTGACCATAGCGGCATCTACAAGGCCGATGTGGGCCTGAAGAACGGCCGCATTCACGCCATCGGCAAGGCCGGCAACCCGGATACGCAGCCCGGCGTGACGATCATCGTCGGCCCCTCGACGGAAGCAATCGCCGGCGAAGGCAAGATCCTGACGGCCGGCGGCATGGACGCGCATATCCATTACATCTGCCCGCAGCAGATCGAGGAAGCGCTGATGAGCGGTGTGACCTGCATGCTCGGTGGTGGTTCCGGACCGGCGCACGGCACGCTTGCCACCACCTGCACCGGCGCATGGCATATCGAGCGCATGATCGAAAGCTTCGATGCTTTCCCAATGAACCTGGCACTCGCCGGCAAGGGAAATGCCTCGCTGCCGGCACCGCTGGAAGAAATGATCCTGGCTGGCGCCTCCTCGCTGAAGCTGCATGAGGACTGGGGCACGACACCCGCCGCCATCGACAATTGCCTGACGGTGGCCGACGACTATGACGTGCAGGTGATGATCCACACCGACACGCTGAACGAGAGCGGTTTTGTGGAAGACACCGTCGCCGCGATCAGGGGCCGCACCATCCATGCTTTCCACACGGAAGGGGCGGGCGGTGGTCATGCGCCTGACATCATCAAGGTCTGCGGCAATCCGAACGTCATTCCGTCCTCGACCAACCCGACGCGGCCTTACACCGTCAATACGCTGGCTGAGCATCTGGATATGCTGATGGTGTGCCACCACCTGTCGCCATCCATCCCCGAGGATATCGCCTTCGCGGAAAGCCGCATCCGCAAGGAAACCATCGCGGCCGAAGATATCCTCCACGATATCGGTGCGTTCTCGATCATATCCTCCGATAGCCAGGCCATGGGCCGTGTCGGCGAAGTGGCGATCCGCACCTGGCAGACTGCGGACAAGATGAAACGCCAGCGCGGTCGCCTGAAGGAAGAGACCGGCGAGAACGATAATTTCCGTGTCCGCCGTTACATCGCCAAATATACCATCAACCCCGCCATTGCGCAGGGCGTCAGCCACGAGATCGGCTCTGTCGAAGTCGGCAAGCGTGCCGATCTGGTGTTGTGGAACCCGGCGTTTTTCGGCGTGAAGCCGGAAATGGTGCTGCTGGGCGGCTCTATTGCCGCAGCGCCGATGGGCGATCCGAATGCCTCCATTCCAACGCCGCAGCCGATGCATTACCGGCCGATGTTTGCTGCTTATGGCAAGCTGCGCACCAACTCCTCGGTGACTTTCGTCTCACAGGCGTCTCTGGATGGCGGCCTTGCCCAGCGCCTTGGCGTTGCCAAGAAGCTGCTGCCGGTGAAAAACGTGCGCGGCGGCATTTCCAAGGCGTCGATGATCCACAATTCGCTGACGCCGCATATCGAGGTCGATCCGGAGACCTATGAGGTGCGGGCGGATGGTGAGCTTCTGACCTGTGAACCGGCGACCGTGCTGCCAATGGCGCAGCGTTATTTCCTGTTCTGACGGGAAGTTCCATTGACACGTGCCCTCAGATGGATCAGTCGCGGCGTGCTGCTGATCCTCCTGCTTCTGGTGCTGGGCACCGTGACGCCGCGCCCCTTTATTGCCGATGATGCAGACGGCGTGAAGGAGCGCGAAATCCTGCTGCTGTCCAATCCGATCCACACCGATATCGCGCTGCCGGTCGATAATGATCTGCGGCGGGTGTTCGCCGAATTGCAGGAGGGCGGCATCGCGGTCAATCATCCAGCCGCGGCCTATGTGGTGTTCGGTTGGGGCGGCAGGGCGTTTTATATCCAGACGCCCACTTGGGCGGATCTGAAACCGATGCCGGTGCTGCGCTCATTCACGCTGGACAACTCCGTCATGCATGTGGATGTGACAGGCGATTTTCCCGCCGATCTCGCTGGCGTGAAACGGCTTCGCATTTCCGAAGCGGGTTATCAGCGCCTTGTCGCAGGCATCAGGGCAAGTTTTGCCGGAAACGCTGGCGGTGTCAGGCCGATTTCCGGTGCCGGCTACGGCCCCACGGACGCGTTTTTCGAGGCGAACGGCTGGTTCAATGCGCTGGCCGGCTGCAACACATGGTCAGCCGCGATGTTGCGGGAAGCGGGCATTCAAACCGGCTGGTGGACACCCCTGCCGACGCTGTTGAACTGGTCGATAGAACTGCACAATTGATCCCCAATTCCGTGCGGCATTTCGCGCATTTGGCGGCTGAAATCCTTTTTTTATGCTGCACCGCAGCGCGTCATGCGCTATGGAAACTGCTAAAGAAGTCCGCGCGGATCGATCCCAAGCGATACCTCGCAAAAACGCCAGAACAGGAGACAAGACATGCTCGGCAAAAAAGTGCCCGCCGTAACCTTCCGCACGCGCGTTCGCGACGAGGCCGTTGGCGGCCCGAACCCTTTCCGTTGGCAGGACATGACCTCCGACGACTATTTCAAGGGCAAAAAGGTCGTCCTCTTCTCGCTCCCCGGCGCTTTCACGCCGACATGCTCGACCTACCAGCTTCCCGATTTTGAAAAACTCGCGCCTGAGTTCCGCGCGCTCGGCGTTGATGACATCTATTGCCTTTCGGTCAACGATGCCTTCGTCATGAATGCCTGGGCCAAGGGTCAGAACCTCGAAAACGTCAAGGTCATTCCTGACGGTTCGGGCGAGTTTACCCGCAAGATGGGCATGCTGGTCGCCAAGGACAATCTCGGCTTCGGCATGCGCTCCTGGCGTTACGCTGCCGTCATCAATGATGGCGTCGTCGAGCAGTGGTTCGAGGAAGAAGGTTATTCGGACAATTGCGATAGCGACCCCTACGGCGTTTCCTCGCCGCAGAACATTCTGGAAAACCTGAAAAGCCGCGCTGCGGCCTAATCTCGGTTTTCGTTTCTGATGAAAGCCCGGCAGTGATGCCGGGCTTTTCTTTGTCCGACGTGCTTTTTTCTGCCGCGCCGGCCTCTTAACGCTCCTTCATCCCGGACATGATCCGGGGTCCGGTGCGATCAAGACTTTGATCGCGTGGGAGGCTTTTCACGCCACAGACGGGCCGTGGCTGGATGCCGGGTCAGGCCCGGCATGACGGAGAGAGGTCTCCAGCTATCGTCAACCTTCTGAAATCGCGCCTTGAAATCATGCCCGCTATCCGTCAAAAATCTTCTCCCCAAGACTGTTTCTGAAACGGATCATCCCATGTTGCGCGTCACCTCCTATCACCCCGCCGGAACCCCCGGCGACGAGCCCTCCGGCTACGTCACGCTGGCACATGACCAGCGGCATCTGCGCCGCAAGCTTCTGCATCTGCAGAATGACGAGATGGTGATGCTGGATCTGAAGGAAGCCGTACTGTTTGCCCATGGCGACCTGCTGGTCGTCGAAAACGGCGATCTGATCGAGGTTCGCGCGGCTGATGAAAAGCTGTTCGAAATCAAGGCGAAGGACCGGCTGCATCTCATTGAGCTCGCCTGGCATCTGGGCAACCGGCATCTTTCAGCGCAGATCGAGGAGGAGCGCATTCTCATCCTGCGTGACCATGTCATTCGCGCCATGCTGGAAGGTCTGGGCGCCACAGTGCGCGAGGTGGAAGAGTCGTTCCAGCCGGCACGCGGCGCTTATCACGCCCATGGCGGCCACTCGCATGGCCATGATCACGGGCACGGCCACCACCATCATGATCACGGCTGAGGCGTGAGCGGGGAAAGCGGCGTTGCCGCGCTGCTGCGGCTGATGGCCTGGATGTCGCCGGCCTTTCCTGTCGGCGGCTTTTCCTATTCGGGCGGGCTGGAAAAGGCGGTGGAGGACGGGCGCGTGCGTAACGCCATCGAGTTGAGCGGCTGGGTGGAAACGCTTCTTCTCCATGGCAGCCTCTGGAATGATGCGGTTTTTCTGGCACAAGCCTGGCGATGCTCGCAGGATGCCCTAGCACTCAGCGAAACGGCTGATCTTGGCCGCGCGCTCGCCGGTTCGGCGGAGCGTTATCGGGAGACCGTGCTTCTGGGTGACGCTTTCGTTTCCGCCGCAGGCGCATGGCCGCATAAGGTTCTTG
>NZ_JBQYSN010000063.1:0-30154 GCF_052686535.1 Agrobacterium sp. DKPNP3
GGTGAATCCCATGCGGCTTCTGCCCCGCCACCCGCTTCGGCAGCGCCAGTGGCGGGTGCATCTCATGTGGCTTCTGTGCCTCCAATCGCTTCGGCCGTCGCGACTGGCCGCTCCGTCCTTCCCGCGCGGTCCGGCATCATCGACCTCGATCAATATGCCAGCACGCTGGCCGCGAGGCCGAATGCGGGTGTCGGCCTTGCCATCGCCAATACCGTGGTGGATGGCGCCCACGGCGCGCCAATGCGCAGCCTGCTGGAGCCGGGTCAGCAATCTTTCTCCATCATCAGCGATATCGGCTACAATGACGGCCGCGACGCGGCTGGCGGCTTCGGCATTGCCGATATCGGCTATGGCATCGGGCTGGAAGGTGGCGCGACGGCACGTATCTCCTTCGGCGGCCTTCACGACCAACGCGATATCGATACAGGCGGCGACTTTACAGAGGAGGGCTTCTACATCGCCCCGGAGATCAGCCTTCCGGTCGCTGGCACTCTCTATGCCACCATCGGTGGATATTACGCACCCGGCAGGATGTCGATCGAGCGTGGTTACCTCAATGGCGGTGCGATGGATTATTCGCGGGGCGAGACCGATCTCGATGTCTGGGCGGCGAAACTGCGCTTCGACTGGCTGGACGCATTCTCAATCGGCGAATGGAACCTGACGCCCTATGCGGGGGTGACTTACGCCAAAGCCGAGATGGGCGCTTATGCGGAGACAGGTGGCGCGTTCCCAGCGCATTTTGACGCAAGCGGCGAGCAGTCCACCATCATTCGCGCCGGTCTCGATGGGGTGACCGACCTCAGCGACTCAATCCGCATCCTGGTACGAGCCGAGGCGGTCTATCGGGTCGAAAAAAAGACGGCAACGACCACGGGCGTCATTGACGGGCTCATGGGGTTTTCCTTCGCCGGACAAGACATCGACCACTTCTGGCTGCGCGGCGGCCTTGGCGCGGAATTCGATGTAGCGGGCGGCACGGCGTCGCTGAACCTCAACGTCACCAGCGAGGGCGGCGATTCCGACCTATGGGTTCGCACCGGCTGGAAAATCGCTTTCTGACCCGCTGCTTGCGTCTAGACATTCATGTCGAACACCAGAAGCCCGGCAAGGCCACCATCGGTCAGCGACACCAAACGTTCACCCACTTCGACATGCTGGGGATGGGCGAGATAGTCGTCGCGGGCTTCCGGGCTTTCGAGTGTCACGATGAAACCATCGACAAAGCCGCCATTCAGCCCTTCGGGTGAGACATTCTGACCGTATTTCACATCGATAATGCCGGGTATGACGTCTTTGAGGGCGGCGATCGCCTCGAAAATCGCATGTTTTTCAGAAGCGGCCGTGGCGGCCTTGAAGCGTAGAAAGACACAATGCAGGATCATCCGGATTCCTCTCCTCCGTTGGGCACCACGCAAGCACCCTTGTCGACAAGATAGGTCGGGTTTCGGTTTTCACAACCCCTGGAATGGCGGCCGGATTAAGCAGCTCCATTTTCGCGGTCCAGAGCAGGCAGATTTCCGTTATCGCCGTTTAAAGGGCTCCATGCCCTTGCGCGCCAATTCGTCGGCGCGCTCGTTTTCAGGATGACCGGCATGGCCCTTCACCCAATGCAGCGTGACCTTATGGCGCTGCTGTGCGGCCTCCAGCGCCTGCCAAAGCTCGACATTCTTGACCGGCTTGTTGTCGGCGGTTTTCCAGCCCTTCTTTTTCCAGCCGAATATCCACTTGGTGATGCCGTCCTTCACATAGGCGCTATCCGTGTAAAGATCGACCTCGCAGGGGCTTTTCAGCGCATTCAGCGCTGAAATCGCGGCGAGCAATTCCATGCGGTTGTTGGTGGTTTCGGCTTCGCCGCCGGAGAGTTCCTTTTCGACCCCACCGTAACGCAACACCGCGCCCCAGCCGCCCGGGCCGGGGTTGCCCGAGCAGGCACCATCGGTGAAGATATCGACATGCTTCATTCGCCTGCCAGCCCGTATTCGGCGACAGTGGCGATGGAACGATGGAACCGCAACTTGCGCAGATATTCCAGCGGGTCTTTCTTCACCACCAGCGCGCCTTCCGGCGTCGTCAGCCAGTCATAAAGGCGCGTCAGGAAGAAACGCAGCGCCGAACCGCGCGCCAGAAGCGGCAGCGCTTCGAGCTCCGCTTCGCCGAGCGGCCGTACCGACTGATAACCTTCCAGCAACGCCTTACCCTTGGTGACGTTGTAAGCGCCGTCCTTTTCGAAGCACCAGGCGTTGAGGCAGATCGACACGTCATAAGCGAGCAGATCGTTGCAGGCGAAATAAAAATCGATCAGCCCGGAGAGTTCGTCGCCAAGAAAAAAGACATTGTCCTGAAACAGATCAGCATGGATCACGCCAGCCGGCAAATCCTTCGGCCAATGGGCCGCGAGATAATCGATCTCGGGGCGAATTTCGTCTTTCAGGCCCTTTTCCACCTCGTCGGCGCGGGCCTCCGCCTTGTCCCACAGCACCTTCCAGCCTTCGACGGACAGCGCATTCGGGCGCTTGATCTCAAAACCCTCACCGGCAAGATGCATGGCGGCCAGCGCCTTGCCGACTTCGCGGCAGTGTTTCGCTTCCGGTTTTCTCAGCCACATGCCTTCGAGGAAGGAAATAAGTGCGGCGGGGCGGCCCGACAGCTCTCCCAGCAACGCGCCATCCTTGCGCGGCAGCGGCAAGGGGCAGGACAGGCCCTTGGCGGCCAGATGCTGCATGAGGCCGAGGAAGAAGGGCAGGTCATTTTTCTCCACCCGCTTTTCATAAAGCGTCAGGATCAGCGGATCCCTGGTGGTGTGCAGCAGAAAATTGGAGTTTTCTACACCCTCGGCAATACCCTTATACGAGGTGAGGCTGCCGACGTCATATTGCGTGAGGAAATTCCTCAGATCATCTTCGGTGATGTCAGTATAAACTGCCAATTTAAAATCTCGTCATGAAGGATGGATCGGAAATTTCGAGCGTGACGCGGGCGGACAGGACAACGTTGAGCGCCGCAGCGCCTAAAGACCGGCAGCAGCTTTCGGCGGCAGCGCGTTGCTGGCGTTGCCGTTGACGAAGGCCATGTCGTCCGTCGTGAGTTCGATGGTGCGCAGCTCGCGATTGACGAGGAAATGCTCCGTTTCCTCAACCGTGACGGCAAGATCAAGCGTCGTGTCAAAACGCGCCTTGAAGGCTTCGATGATTTCATCAACGATAACCTCAGGGGCGGAAGCGCCGGCGGAAAGGCCAACGGTGCTGATATCGCCAATTTCATTCCAGTCGATTTCCGAGGCCCGCTGCACGAGAACGGAGCGCTTCGCGCCGGCGCGCAGGGCGACTTCTACCAGCCGCTTGGAATTGGAGGAATTTGGCGCGCCAACGACGATGAAGAGGTCGCAGCCGGGGGCCGCCTGCTTTACCGCATCCTGACGGTTGGTTGTCGCGTAGCAGATGCTGTCGGCGGCGGGGGCCTGAATGGCCGGGAACCGCGCCTGTAGCCTGGCGATCACGCCTGCCGTGTCGTCAACCGACAGCGTCGTCTGCGTAACGAAGCCGAGGTTCTCGCGATCGACTGGTTCGTAACGGTCAACATCCTCGACCGTTTCGATCAGCGACACCGTGCCTTCGGGAAGCTGCCCCATGGTGCCGATGACCTCCGGGTGGCCAGCATGGCCGATCAGGATGACATGGCGCCCGAGGCGCTGATGGCGCATGGCCTGCTTGTGGACCTTGGAAACAAGCGGGCACGTGGCGTCGAGATAGAAGAGGTTGCGCGCCTGTGCGTCCTCCGGCACGGATTTCGGCACGCCATGCGCAGAGAAGACAACCGGCTGCTCGCGATGCTCGGCGGGAATTTCGTGCAGTTCTTCGACGAAAACCGCGCCCTTTGCCTCCAGCCCTTCCACGACATAACGGTTATGCACGATTTCGTGGCGAACATAGACGGGTGCGCCATAGGCCTTGAGCGCCAGCACCACGATCTGGATTGCCCGGTCCACGCCCGCGCAAAAGCCGCGCGGTCCGCACAGCCTTATCGTCAAAGGGGGTTTGGATACGGCGATGTTCATTCCAGCTCCTTGGCCAACTCCTTGGCCAGTTCCGTGGCCTTGCCCTAGAACGACCCTACAGGGCCTGCGCGTCATTCGTCCTGCGTCTTGCCGTTCCGGAAATAGGCAAAACCGACGACGATGACAAGGGCCGCCGCCAGCCCATACCACGTTATCGCGTATTGAAGGTGATTGTTGGGCAAATCTATCAGCGTTACCCCACCCATCGGCCAGCCGCCGGGATTGGGCGTGGCATCGGCGTCGACAAACAGGTTCACCAGCCGGCCTGCCGGCACCTGCGCGCTTTCGGCCATGGCCGCCAGATCTTTCCAATAGAAGATGTTCTTGGCGATATCATTGTCCGGCAGCAGGGAGGACGGTTTCGCGAGGAGCGGCGCGCGCGCCAGACCGGTCAGCGTCACCTCGCCCGCAACCTGGCCGTCCGGCCGTTCGGCCGGGTCCTTCATCTCGAAGGGCACGAAGCCGCGATTGACGAAGAGAATTCGGCCATCGGGCAGAGTGAGCGGCGTAAAGACGTAATAGCCTGTCTGGCCCTGATGGGTGGCGAAGAAATGTCGTTCGCGCGTGTGATCAAATGTGCCCGATAGCCTGACCTTGCGGTATTCTATATCCCCGCCGCTTCTCGCGATCGCCTCGATCTCTTCAAGTGTCGCCGGATCTGCGCTCCGCCGCTGCTCGATATCGGCCATCAGCGCTTCTTTCCAATAAAGGCGCTTCACCTGCCATGTGCCAAGCCCGATGAGAATGGCAAGCGCCAGAAGCACCAGCGGCGCTGCAAACCAGACCCGCCGCTGCGCGGCCTTCATGTGGGACATGTCATTCACGATCAAGCCTGCCTTCGCTTGCATTGTTGCGGTATTGCAGCGCAATCATGATCCCTTTCAACTTGCGCAGCAGCAACAGGGAGACAAACACCGTAAACGGCAACCACAGCAGGATATGCACCCAAACGGGGGGCACAAAATGCTGATCGACCCAGAGCGCCAGTCCGACCACCAGAAATCCGACGATCAGCATGACGAAGACCGCCGGCCCATCCCCTGCATCGGCGAAGCGATAATCCAGCCCGCAGGCGCTACAGGCGGGTTTTATCGTCAGGAAACCATCGAAAAGACGGCCATTGCCGCATCGCGGGCAGCAGCCTTTCAGACCGACCTTGATGGGATCGACCGGGGCGAAATTTCCGTTTGATGGTTCAGACATGGAGAGACCTTCCGCGAAGTTGGCCAAAGCCCGAGGGTGACGTCGAACCTCTTGGAAGCTTGCCTCAAAACCCGGGCGCCTGTTTGTTGCTCGACGGCGCCTCGTATTTCTTTACCCCCCGGGGAGAAGGTGGCCCGAAGGGCCGGATGAGGGGGCAACGTCGCCGAATACCTCTACCCTTGCCCCTCATCCCGCTGCCGCGGACTTCTCCCCGGCGGGGAGAAGAAACACGCGGCAACGACTCGCTTCAAAAGCACCCTGGTGGGCTAACCGGCGTAATTTACCCGTGGATCGGCGCGCCCCAGCCACCCCAGATATAGATGGCAAAAAACAGGAACAGCCAGACGACGTCAACGAAGTGCCAGTACCAGGCAGCGGCCTCAAAGCCAAAATGCCGCTTTGGCGTAAACCCGCCGGCAATGGCGCGGAACAGGCAGACCAGCAGGAAGACCGTGCCGACGAAGACGTGGAAACCGTGGAAACCGGTCGCCATGAAGAAGGTCGCGCCATAGATCGAATTTTTGAAGTCGAACGGCGCATGCATGTATTCGTAAATCTGCACGGCAGAGAACAGCACGCCAAGCGCCACGGTGAGTGCCAGACCGGAAATCAGGCCCTTGCGGTCGTTGTGCAGCAGGGCGTGGTGGGCCCAGGTCACGCAGGTGCCCGACAGCAGCAGGATAACGGTGTTGTACAGCGGCAGATGCCAGGGATCGATGACCTCGATCCCCTTGGGCGGCCATTGACCGCCGGTATATTCGAGGCGGGATGCCTGAATGGCCTCATGCGGGAAGAGACTGGCGTCGAAATAGGCCCAGAACCAGGCCACGAAGAACATCACCTCTGAGGCGATGAACATGATCATGCCGTAGCGCAGATGCAGCGAGACGACCGGCGTGTGGCTGCCCTCATTGGCTTCCTTGATCGTATCCGCCCACCAGGCATACATCACGTAAAGCACGATTACGAGACCGATATAGAACAGCCATGGGTTGGCCAGTTCCGCGCCGAACAGCTTGAATGAGCCGCCCGAGAGGTAACGCATGTAGCAGACGCCGCCGAATGTCATGACGAAGGCGCCGATCGAGGCCAGAAGCGGCCAGGGGCTCGGGTCTATGATGTGGTAGTCGTGGTTCTTCTGATGCGTGTCTGCCATGACGACAATCCCCTGCTATCTCTTCCCTGATCCGGCCCCCTCAAAAGACCCGGATCTCCTCATTACAATTTGCTGTCGCCAGATTCTGTCTTTACCGGCAAGGACGCAACCGGTTTTTCGGTTTTGGCCGGATAAAACGTATAGGACAGCGTTAAAGTGTGGACGCTCTTGGTTTCGCGCGCCGTGGCGATGTCAGGATCGACAAAGAAAACCACCGGCATTTCCAGCGTCTCGCCCGGCTGCAACGTCGTTTCGGTGAAGCAAAAACATTCCACCTTGTTGAAATAAGCGCCGGCTTCCATCGGCGTCACGTTGAAAACCGCCGTTCCCGTTGTCGCGACTGGCGAACGGTTCGTTGCCTTGAAAGTGACCTGCACGGTTTCGCCGATCTTCGGCGTGACCTTCTTGTCGACGGGGCGGAAATCCCAGTTCAGGCCGTTCGACGTGTTGGCGTCGAAGGTGACGTTGATGGTCTTGTCGAGGATGACGTCGGAATATTGCTCGACGCGCTGGGTCGTGCCGTTATAGCCGGTGACTCGGCAGAACAGGCTGTAGAGCGGCACGGCGGCATAGGCCATGCCGATCATGGCGCAGAAAAACACGAGACACAGCACGAGAATGGAGCGATTGCTCACCTTCTGCCTGCCGGTCGCTGCCGCCTGCGTTTCCATATTTGCCATCTCCTCCTCCTCTCCCCGTAATCAGCGCGTCAATGCGAGCCGATCTTGATGATGGTGATGATGTAGAACAGCACCACCAGGCCGGCCAACAGGAGGCCGAGCGCGATGTTGCGCCCGCGTCTCGATTTTTTCTGAGCCGCGCTCAGTTCCACCGTTTCCATCACAGGACTCCCGACATGACGGCCTTAAGAGCCGGCGCGAAGTGATCGGCCAGCAGGCCAGAGAAAATCGCGAAGAGATAAAAAACCGAATAGGCAAACATCTTCTTGGCCGGCAGCATTTTCTCGTCACCGTCAGGCATGCGCCGGACAATGAGCGAACAGTAGACGAAGATTGCGCTCAGCACGGCGGCGAAGATGCCGTAACCGGCGCTCGCAAGGCCGGTGAAATAAGGTGCGACGGCGGCAGCGGCCGTGAGCACCGCATAAACGATCATCTGGTTCTTGGTGGAGCGTTCGCCGGCGACATTCGGCATCATCGGAATGCCGACCGAGCCGTAATCGCGCATCTTGAAGAGCGCCAGCGCCCAGAAATGGGCCGGTGTCCACAGGAAGATGACGAGGAACAGGATGATGCTATCAAGCGAAACGCCGCCCGTGACGCAGGCCCAGCCGAGCATGGGCGGAAAAGCGCCGGCAGCGCCGCCGATGACGATATTCTGCGGCGTCGAGCGCTTCAGCCACATTGTATAAACGACGGCATAAAAGAAGATCGTGAATGCAAGCAGGCCGGCCGAGAACCAGTTGACCGCAAGACCGAGAATGACCACCGAGAAAGCGGACAATGTCAGCCCGAAGGCGAGCGCCTCGCGCGGCGCGATGCGACCCGAGGGAATCGGCCGTCTAGCGGTGCGGCTCATCACCGCGTCGATATCGGCATCGTACCACATGTTGAGCGCGCCGGATGCACCGGCGCCAACGGCGATGCAGAGAACGGCGATGACGCCCAAAATCGGATTGATGTGACCAGGCGCCAGCACGAGGCCGGCAAAGGCCGTGAAGACGACGAGCGACATGACGCGCGGCTTCAGCAATTCGAAATAATCGCGTGCGCCGGCTTCCGAAAGTCCGGAGCTTTGTGCGCCCAGTATGTCGCGATCGTCGATAACGGTCATGTCCTGTCCTGTTTCCTTCAGATGCCGTCAGAAACGACATCCCTTGCACCGGCCCGAAAAACGAATGGGATTTCCGGCATGCGCGATGCTTCAATTCATGGGTCCCGAACCTGCCCGCAGGACCGGTACCGGGGAAAACCGATACCAGCATGTGCCAGCCATTCGCCGGACCCTGCCGCCATTCGTCTGCGCTTGCATTTCATAAAGGCCAGATTTGGCTTTTATCACGTCCGGAGCATGTATCACGTCGGACTGTTGGCATCGCTTGGACAAAATGTCACGCGGCAGGAGCCCTGCCCGTTCGGCAAACGGCACGGATCAAACCGCGCCGTCCCTCTCTGTCAGCAGCCGGACTGCGCAAGCCAAGCCTGCGCCTTCCGGCCCGCGCATCAGCGAATGCGCGGCAGCTGTTCCCACTGGTGATAAGGCGGCGGCGAAGACAACTGCCATTCGAGCGTCGTCGCACCTTCACCCCATGGATTGTTACCGGCGATCCGCTTCTTGGCGAAGGCTTCCCAGACGCCGAAGAGGAAGATGCCGACGGCAACCGCCGAGATATAGGAACCGTAGGACGAAACCATGTTCCAGCCGGCGTAAGCATCGGGATAATCGATGTAGCGGCGCGGCATGCCAGCGAGACCGAGGAAGTGCTGCGGGAAGAAGATCAGGTTCACGCCGACGAACATGACCCAGAAATGCAGCTTGCCGATGAACTCGCTGTACATATAGCCGGTGATCTTCGGGAACCAGTAATACCAGCCGGCGAAGATCGCAAAGACGGCGCCCAGCGACAGAACATAGTGGAAGTGGGCCACGACGTAATAGGTATCATGCAGCGAACGGTCGAGACCGGCATTGGCGAGCTGCACGCCGGTGACGCCGCCCACCGTGAACAGGAAGATGAAGCCGATTGCCCAGACCATCGGTGTCGAGAAGGTGAGCGAGCCGCCCCACATCGTCGCGATCCACGAGAAAATCTTGATGCCTGTCGGCACCGCGATGACCATGGTTGCGAAGACGAAATAACGCTGCGCTTCGAGCGACAGGCCGACCGTATACATGTGGTGCGCCCAGACGATGAAGCCGACGGCGCCGATGGCGACCATGGCATAGGCCATGCCGAGATAACCGAAGACCGGCTTCTTCGAGAAGGTGGACACGATGTGGCTGATGATGCCGAAACCGGGCAGGATCAGGATGTACACTTCCGGGTGGCCGAAGAACCAGAACAGGTGCTGATAAAGGATCGGATCACCGCCGCCTTCCGGCGAGAAGAATGCCGTGCCGAAGTTGCGGTCGGTCAGAAGCATGGTGATGCCACCCGCCAGAACCGGCAGCGAAAGCAGCAGCAGGAATGCGGTGACCAGAACCGACCAGGCAAAGAGCGGCATCTTGTGCAGCGTCATGCCCGGTGCGCGCATGTTCAGGATCGTGGTGATGAAGTTGATCGCACCGAGGATCGAGGATGCGCCGGCGACGTGCAGCGAGAAGATCGCAAGATCCACCGCCGGTCCGGGCATGCCGCTTGTCGACAGCGGCGGATACATGGTCCAGCCGCCACCCACGCCATAAGCGCCCGCCGGGCCCTCCACGAAGAGCGAAAGCAGCAGCAGGATAAAAGCGGGGACGATCAGCCAGAAGGAGATGTTGTTGAGGCGCGGGAAAGCCATGTCTGGCGCGCCGATCATGATCGGGATCATCCAGTTGGCAAAACCGCCGATCATGGCCGGCATGACCATGAAGAAGATCATGATCAGCGCATGCGCCGTGGTGAACACGTTGAACATGTGCTTGCCGCCGTCGATGGCAGCGTCGCCCTCGAAGCCATAGACCATGGATGCCAGACCGTGGAAGATTTGGATGCCCGGCTCCTGCAGCTCCATGCGCATGACGACCGACAGGCCGCCACCGATGATGCCCGCCATGATGGCGAAGATCAGGTAGAGCGTGCCGATGTCCTTATGGTTGGTGGACAGGAACCAGCGGGCGAAGAAGCCCGGCGTGTGGGAATGATGCGCGTCATGCGAATGATCGTCATGAGCGGGATGACCATGCGAGTGATGATCGTCGTGTGCGGAAGGTCCAGCCATTGTCGTCACTCCAGTCAGTTGGTTTCGTTGGCGGCAACGTCGACCGTGCGCGGAGCGCCATCGACGGAGGCCATCAGCGCCCGGTTTGCCGCATTCAGGTCGGAAGCGGCGGCGGCGTGCCAGGCATTGTATTGCTGTTCGGAAACCACCCGAATGGCGATCGGCATGAAGGCGTGGTCCTTGCCGCAAAGCTCGGAACACTGGCCGTAATAAAGGCCTTCCTTCTCCGGCTTGAACCAGGTTTCGTTGAGGCGGCCCGGCACGGCATCGATCTTGACGCCGAAAGCGGGCATGGCGAAGGCGTGAATGACGTCCGTCGGAGCTGCCGTTACCAGAAGGCGAACGGTCTTGCCGACGGGAACGACCATTTCATTATCGACAGCGAGAAGACGCGGATAGCGGGCCTTGTCTTCCTTGCCCGCAGCGGCGCGATCCTGGTCCTTCAGCAGATAGCTGTCGAAGGAGAGCGGCTCGGCGCCTTCGGCTGCGGCATATTCATAACTCCACAGCCATTGCGTGGCGGTGGCCTTCAGCGTCAGGTCTGGGTTTTCCGGTTGCGTCAGCTGTGCGTTCAGAAGATTGAACGAGGGGAAAGCGAGAAACAGAAGAATGAGAACCGGCGCCAGCGTCCAGACAACCTCGATCGCCGTGTTATGGCTGGTCTTGGACGCCACCGGATTTTTCGCGGCGCGGAATTTCAAGGCGACGATGATGAGCAGCGCAAGAACGAAAAGCGTAACCGGAACAATGAACCAAAGCGTATATTGTTCGAACCAGCGTATTTCGTGCATGATCGGCGTGGCTGCCTCCTGCATGCCCATTTGCCAATGCACCGGCTGATCGGCGTGGGCGCCGACAGCCGTGAGCAGACAGGTCATCCCCGCCAATGCTGCGTAAATCCTATTCCTCACGGTACCCTCTCCCTCACGCGCCTGATCCAGATCAATCACAGGCGCAGAATCCATGCTAATGGTAATAACTTCAAACCACAGTTTGCCCTCTGCCGCAATATGCGTGAGGACACGGAAGCGCCCCAATTTTGCCATTGATCAATCCGCAGGCGAGTTTCCTGCACCCTTTGCGTGAGCTCTCCTACCGAAGGCGATTTCGAGCGGCCAAAATGCGACAAGCCCCGCCTGGCAGCCGGTTTGATCGGCGGAGAACGAAGGACGCACCGGACAAATCCATTCTCCATGCGGGCCGACAGGTCCTATTTCCGCCCAACTCGGCTGGAATTGAAGGCTCCAGGCTTTTTTTTCCGGATTATGGCGTCAAAATAGCCGCACTGATTCGAATCCCAGAGGTATCCATGCGTCTTTCCCCGCTCGCGCGCACTTTTCTTGCCGCCGCCGGTCTTGCCATCATCGCCCCCGCTGCAGCGGCGCTGGCGCAACAGCAGCCGCCCGGCACGCCAAAGTCGACGCATGGTGCGTGGTCCGTCATCTGCGACAAGCCGGCCGGCGCCTCTGAAGAGCAATGTGCGCTGATGCAGAATGTCATTGCCGACGACCGCCCGGAAGTGGGACTTTCGGTTGTCGTTCTGAAGACGGCCGATCGCAAGTCGCGCATCCTGCGCATCCTCGCGCCGCTCGGCGTGCTTTTGAAGGATGGCATGGAGCTCTATATCGACAATAATAATATCGGCCGCGCCTATTTCACCCGCTGCTTCTCCGAAGGCTGCTATGTGGAAGTCGATATTGACGACGAATTGCTGAAGGTTTTGCGCGCCGGCAAGAACGCGGTTTTCGCGCTGCGCGAAGCCGTGGATCAGGACCGCGTCGGCATTCCGATCGAGCTTTCCGGCTTTGCCGAAGGTTACGACGCGCTTCCGTAAACAATAAGCTTGAAACCGACCGCTAAAACTTTACTATATAAGTATTGTTTTATTTATCGTCGGATTTCATGATTAAGAAAAAGCCGGTAACGCTGCGTTGTTTTTGCGGTGTACTTGTCGCATTTCTATTACTCACATTCGCGGTTAGCCTTGCAGATGAAGTCGGCTTGTTGCCCGATTTCATGGTTACAGATGGGAATCCGCAGCTGGTGATTGTGGTGGTGGCTGCGAATGTTCTGTCGCAGCTGCACTGGCAACGTATCGTTCCGAATCCGGCTCCGCACTGGACCCGTCCGATGGCTTTGGTAGTTTTCCATGTCCTCCCCTTCTATGTGGGCACGACTTTTGTCGTGCATCTTATCTTCAAGCTAACCTAAGCCTCAGTACGCTTTGGCTTGCCACCGGCGGCGCACGACCCTACATGCTTGCCAGACACTATTCAGTTTGGAGCCTCCCATGACCGACGACCTTGTAAAACTCTTCGATTGCGATGAAACGCAATTGCGCAAGCTCGTTGGAGAGGCGCTTGCGGGCGCCGATGATGGCGAGTTGTTCATCGAACATGCGCAGGCGGAGTCGCTCACCTTCGACAATGGCCGTCTCAAGGGCGGCTCCTTTAACACCGACCAGGGTTTTGGCCTTCGCGCCGTCGCTGGCGAGACGGTCGGTTATGCCCATGCCGGCGAGCTTTCGCAAAGCGCGCTGAAGCGTGCTTCCGACGCGGTGGGCGCTGTTACCAAAGGATATTCCGGCTCCTATGCCGCCGCGCCGCAACGCACCAATAAGAAGCTTTATGGCGACGAAAACCCGATCGGCAGCCCCAGCTTCGAGGAGAAGGTGAAGCTCCTCACCGATATCGACGCCTATCTGCGTGATAAGGATCCGAATGTCCGGCAGGTGACGGCGACGATTTCCGCCAGCTGGCAGGTGGTGGATATTCTGCGCGCCGATGGCCATCGTGTCAGTGACGTCAGGCCGATGACCCGTATCAACATTTCCGTGGTCGCGGGCGAAGGCGACCGGCAGGAAAGCGGCTCCTACGGGATCGGCGGCCGGGTCGGTTTCGGCGATTTCATTACCACGGAAAACTGGCAGCGCGGTGCTGATGAAGCGCTGCGGCAGGCGCTCGTCAACCTCACGGCCATCGATGCGCCAGCGGGCACCATGGATGTCGTGCTGGGTTCCGGCTGGCCGGGTGTGATGCTGCATGAGGCCGTGGGTCATGGTCTGGAGGGCGATTTCAACCGCAAGAAGACATCCGCATTCGCTGGTCTGATGGGCGAGATGGTCGCCGCACCCGGTGTCACTGTCGTCGACGACGGCACGATCGACAGCCGGCGTGGTTCGCTAACCATCGACGACGAAGGCACGCCTTCAGGATATAATGTCTTGATCGAGAACGGCAGGCTCGTCGGCTACATGCAGGACCGGCAGAACGCCCGGCTGATGGGTGCGAGGCCCACCGGCAACGGCCGCCGCCAGGGTTATGCCTATGTGCCGATGCCGCGCATGACCAATACCTACATGCTCTCCGGGGACAAAACGCCAGAAGAGATCATTGCATCCGTCAAAAAGGGTATCTACGCCGTCTCCTTTGGTGGCGGTCAGGTGGATATCACCTCGGGCAAATTCGTGTTCGGCTGCACCGAGGCCTATCTCATCGAGAACGGCAAGATCGGTGCGCCGGTGAAGGGCGCGATGCTGATCGGCAACGGCCCGGATGCGATGAAGCGCGTATCGATGATCGGCAATGACTCAAAGCTCGATACCGGCATCGGCAATTGCGGCAAGGCCGGGCAATGGGTGCCGGTTGGCGTCGGCCAGCCGCATCTGCGCATGGACCAGATCACTGTGGGCGGCACGAAGGCGTAGGCCGTGGCTTTCGGGTGATTGCACTCGGTTGTCTCAATAGCGCGGACAAAACGACGTCGCATTCTATCCCGCCCGGTCCCTCATTCCGGCCTTGAGCCGGAATGAGGGCAGAAAGAGTTGCAGCCACACTGAGCCTGCCGGTGCCTTGCCAGCCCATGACCCCACACATGGCTGCCATGATGCTGTTTTTTCTGGCGCGCTGGCGCGAACGCGATAATATCAAGACTTATGGCGGGCCCCTCCTCCCATCCGGGGCCTGCGTGGCGAAGGAGACAACGACCATCATACGAAATGCCCTCGTTCCTGAACTTGCCGTCAGCGACTGGCAGAAGAGCCGCGCTTTTTATTGCGACCTGATTGGCTTCCATGTGGTTTACGAGCGCCCCGAAGAGGGCTTTACCTATCTGGCGCTGGGCGACGCAGAGCTGATGATTGACCAGATTGGTGCGACCCGGACCTTTGTGGCGGGCAATGCCTCGCTCGATGCGCCGTTGGGCCGCGGCATGAACCTGCAGATCGCCGTTCCCTCCCTGCAGCCCATTCTATTCCGGCTGGAGCGGTCTGCCATCGATCTCGTCATGCCGCTTGAGGAAAAGTGGTACAGGCGCGGCACGGTCGAAGTGGGGAACCGGCAATTCATCGTCGCCGATCCCGACGGGTATCTGATCCGCCCCTTCGAGAGCCTCGGCGAACGCCCCTTCCGGTTCGGTTGAGCCATGTTGCCCTTTCTGCCGCGGGCGGTGGTGTTCGACATGGATGGATTGTTGATCGAGAGCGAGAGGCTTTATCGCGATTCATTTCTGGCGGCCTCGGATGAAGGCGGCCATGGCATGGAGGTGGAGACCTATCAGAAGGTCTGCGGCAGCCCGTGGGACGTCATCACCGGCACCATCTTTGCCGATTATGGCGCGGATTTTCCCATCGACAGTTTTCGAGACGCCTGGCTCCGGCATCTTGGCGTGATGATGGCTGATGGCGTGGCGTTGAAGCCGGGCGTCGTCGAAATCCTCGATCTGCTCGACCGGCTCAATATACGGCGCGCCATCGCCACCTCGTCCCGACACGCTTCGGTGACGCGGCACCTTGGGCCCCACGATCTTCTCGGACGTTTCGACACCATTGTCGCACGCGGGGACTATACGGAGCCGAAACCGGCGCCCATGCCCTATCTGACGGCGGCGCGACGGCTTTCCCTCGATCCCGGGCGCTGTCTTGCCTTGGAGGATTCCTACTCGGGTGTACGCTCGGCAACATCGGCGGGCATGATGACCATCATGGTGCCTGACGTTGCACCGCCGACGGAGGAAATGCGGGAGAAATGCGTGGCCGTCGCCAGCGACCTTAACGCCGTGGCGGCCATGTTGGAAAAGCTGGAGCCTTCAGGGTTTTGACGGCGTAAAGTACCACTTACGCTCGATCGCTCCTTCAATATCGAGACCGTTATAATGGGCCAGTAACAGCACATGGCCGAGGAGATCGGCGGTTTCGTCGGCCAGATCCCGCTTCGTCTCCTCTTTGCTCCTACCCTTAACGCGCGCCCTTCCTGTCAGCCGGTTCCAGGCCTGTGTGACCTCGCCAACCTCTTCCTGAAGCTTCAGCATGTACCAGTCCGGATCGCGGAATATCCCGTTTTCAGCGGCATATTTTTGCGACGCCTCTTCAAACCGACGCATCATGTCAGCAAACATTTGTTCATCCTTTGTTCACTCGCTAAAACTCTAATCATGATTCTCTGACGGCGTCGACCCGTCAGGGCGTCATGCAGCCATGAACAGAAATTTCCGGGACATGCGCATGCAAGCGCGATAGAGAAAAGATATTCAAACAATCATGCCGTCACCCATGTCCCATCTCGACTTCCTGGCGTCATTCGTCGCCGCACACAGACCGGTGCTGCTCGCCATGTTTGCCGGCGCAGCCCTTCTTGCCGGCCTTGCCCGCGGCTTTTCCGGCTTCGGCGCGGCGCTCATATTCATCCCGCTTGCGAGCGCCATCGTCGGGCCACGTGTGGCTTCGGCGGTTCTGCTGGTGGTGGACGCCGTGCTAACTGTCGGCATGATACCGCCCGCCTTCCGCATGGCGGACCGGCGGGACGTGTTCACCATGGCGACCGGCGCCCTTGTCGGCGTTCCCGTCGGCACAATGTTGCTCGCCAAGGGTGATCCCTTGACGCTGCGCTGGCTCATTTCAGGCGTCGTCGTGGTGCTGCTCGTGTTCCTGTTGTCCGGCTGGCGTTACAGCGGCCGGCCGAAGACGCCGCTCACCCTTCTCACCGGACTCGTGGCTGGCCTGTTTTCAGGCGCCGCCCAGCTGGGTGGCCCGCCCGTCGTCGCCTATTGGCTGGGCGGCGCGCTGAAGGGCGCTTTCGTGCGCGCCAATGTCATTCTTTATTTTGCGGTATCGACGATATTTTCCCTGGCCAGCTATCTTTTGGGCGGCCTGTTCAGCTTCGATGTCTTCGTGTTTTTCCTGCTGGCGTTGCCCTTTTACGGTGCGGGCCTTTACGCAGGGTCGCGATTACATGGGTTTGCCGATGAGGCATCCTTCAGGCGCATCTGCTACGGGCTGATCGCCATGTCTGCCGTCATCGGCCTGCCCTTGTTCGATTCGCTGCTGAAATAGGCGGGCCACGACGCCCCGCCGACTTGCCTTTACGGGTACATGCGGACCTTCGACCAGGCACCGTCAGGCGTCTCGCGGCGGAATTCGATGCGGTCATGCAGGCGGAACTTGCGATCATGCCAGAATTCGATGCTCACTGGGCGAATGCGGAAACCGGACCAGTGGGATGGGCGCGGAATATCGCCGATCGCATATTTGGCAGTATATTCGGCCACGGCCTTTTCCAGCGCGAAACGGCCCTCCAGCGGCCGCGACTGCTTGGAGGCCCAGGCGCCGATGCGGCTGCCGCGCGGGCGGGAGGCGTAATAGGCATCCGCCTCCGCGTCGCTCACGATCTCCACCTCGCCCCGCAGGCGCACCTGTCGCCGCAGGCTCTTCCAGTGGAAACACATGGCCGCTTTTTTCTGGCCGAGGATCTCCCGGCCCTTCTGGCTTTCGAAATTCGTGTAGAACACGAAGCCGCGGTCATCGACACCTTTCAGCAGCACCATGCGCACGTTCGGAAGGCCATTTTCGTCCACGGTGGCGAGTGCCACTGCGTTCGGATCATTGATTTCGGAAGCCGTCGCGTCCTTCAGCCACTCGGCAAAAAGCGTGAAAGGTTCATTTTCTTCCGTGAAGTCACTGGATGTTAACCCCGTTTCCGACATATTGACTAAAATGCTCCCGAGCTGATTTGGACCCCAGAGATGATCTCTGGTGAAAGATGGTGACCGTCATAGCAAAGTCGAACAGTCGAACAAAGAGCCTCCTTTCGTCGGTAGCGGAAGTTTCCGCCGTCGTGTCGATGCTTGTGGTGCTGAGCGGATGTGTCAGCCTCGATCTGTTCGGCGGCGACAAGGTCGACCGCTCGCTTTCCACTGCCTCCGTGCCCAACCAGCAGAATGGCAGCGCCCAGACCGACGACGTAACCATTCGCAATGCGGTCACATCGGCCGATCTCGCCAAGCTTGCAGATCAGCCGCTGCCCTGGGCGAACGCCGCCACCGGCAGCGCAGGCGTCGTCACCGCCATTCGCGAAGACAAATCAAGCGGTTTCGTCTGCCGTCAATTCAAGACCACGCGTCACTCCTTCGAGGGTGTGGCAGCTTATTCCGGGCAGGCCTGCCTGTCGGAAACCGGCGAATGGTTGATGACCCGATTCGAGCAGAAATAATCTGTTTACCCTCCCGCAGGGAATAAAGCCGGCCCGCGCGCGGCCCGCATCCTCCGTAAAGGAGTGATTAGCAACTTATTGCAACAGTCGACGTTGATTAAACCGAGGGCGCGCAGGCGAATGAACGCAGGCACCCCTTATCGGAGAGGTTCGTTTCAGGATTGCGCCATGAAGGGCGGCAGCGCCTGAGCCAACGTAGCTGGTGCTTCGCATGCGCGATCCATATTCTATCCTCGGCGTAAAACGTGACGCCCGCCACGACGAGATCAAGGCCGCCTGGCGCACGAAGGCGAAAACCGTTCACCCGGACGCCAATCGCGACGATCCCGATGCGTCGGCGCGCTTTGCCGAGATCGGTCAGGCCTACGACCTTCTGAAAGACCCGAAAAAGCGCGATCTCTACGATCAGGCCCGCAAGGCCGCGGAAAAGAGAAAGGCCGGCGAAACCATCATGCAGCAGCGGGAAGCCGCGCGCGAGGCTGCCGAACGTGCCAAGGCCGCCGAAAAGCTGATGGAGGAACTGGCCCGCGCGGACGCCCGCAACCGGACGCAGACCGGCCACAAAGCCGATAGCAAACCGGAAAGCGCCGAAGACATCGTCGAGCGCATCTTCGGCGCAGACGCCCAGAATGATCCCAAGGTGCAGCAGGCGGCGGAAGCCGCAAAGGCGGCCGCGAGCGCTGCGAAAGGCGATATGCCCGCAGCCACAGCCTCCGGCGATGACAAGACCGCGCCCGCCTCGCTCGCTGCCAATCTTTTCAGCGCGCTGGTGCGGCGGTTCCGTGCGCCGCAGCCGGCTCCGGAAAAAGTGCCTGACATCACCGCAGAAGCCATCGTTACGGTCGCCGATCTGCTCGAGAAGAAGTGGATTACCGTTTCTCTTGCCGACGAGCGGGACGTCCGGTTCCAGCTCGAGCCCGGGATGACCGATGGCCATGTTGTGCGGCTGAAGGGACAGGGGCTGAAGCTCCCCAACATGGCGCGCGGCGATCTTGCAGTCACGTTGCTTGCCGCGCGCGACGATGTGTTTTCGCTGCGTGGCTTCGATATTCACACGACGCTTGCCATTTCGCTCAGCGATGCGGTTCTGGGTTGCGACGCGAAGGTCGTGACGCCGCTCGGCGAAGAAACCATCACCATTCCGGCCTGGTCAGGCTCGGACCGCGCCCTCCGGCTTGCTGGCAAGGGCCTTGCCGACGGCAAGGGTGGATCGGGCGATCTCGTCATCGAATTGCGCATCGTCCTGCACGAGAAACCGGATGAAAAGGTAACCGACCTGATGCGCCACATGCGCGAAGGCCTTTATTTGTGAAAGTTTTGCGAATAGCCGGGACAACGCACCCTTTGTTACGCTCCCTAACAGTTGATGATCTTTGGCAATCTTGAACAGGATTGCAGCCTATGCCATAGGCAGGATCAATCGAAAGTATCAGGGAGCATAAAATGGCTCAGGCATCCGGCCTTATGGCTGGCAAACGCGGCCTCATCATGGGTGTCGCCAATAACCGCTCAATCGCTTGGGGCATTGCCAAGGCATGTGCGGACGCTGGCGCGGAACTCGCACTCACCTGGCAGGGCGATGCGCTCAAGAAGCGCGTCGAGCCGCTGGCACAGGAACTCGGCGCCTTCATGGCCGGCCATTGCGATGTGACCGATCTCGAGACGATTGATGCCGTTTTTGCCGCGCTGGAAAAGCATTGGGGCAAGATCGACTTCGTCGTGCACGCGATTGCTTTTTCCGACAAGGACGAGCTGACCGGCCGTTACCTCGATACCAGCCGCGACAACTTCAACCGCACCATGGACATCTCCGTCTTCTCGCTGGCCGCCGTTGCCAAGCGGGCGGAGCCCGTCATGAATGACGGTGGCTCGATCGTGACGCTCACCTATTACGGCGCCGAAAAGGTCATGCCGAACTACAACGTCATGGGCGTGGCCAAGGCTGCACTCGAGGCGAGCGTGCGTTACCTCGCGGTCGACCTCGGCAATCGCGGCATTCGCGTCAACGCCGTTTCCGCCGGGCCGATCAAGACGCTTGCAGCGTCCGGCATCGGCGATTTCCGTTACATTCTGAAGTGGAACGAATATAATGCGCCGCTGAAGCGCACAGTCTCCATCGAAGAAGTCGGCAAGTCGGCGCTTTATCTGCTGTCCGACCTTTCGACCGGCGTGACCGGCGAAATCCACCATGTCGATTCGGGTTATCACACGATCGGCATGAAGGCGGTGGACGCGCCTGATATTTCGGTGGTCAAGGACTGACCATTTCGGGAACGGCTTGAAACAGGGGTATCGCCTTGCTCGTCTATGTGATCCGGCACGGACAAACGGACTGGAATGCGATACGCCGGCTTCAGGGTCAGAAAGACATTCCGCTCAATGATTTCGGCCGCCAGCAGGCGGTCGGCAACGGCCTCATCCTTGCCCGCCTTCTCGGCGAGACGGCAAAAGACTTCGACTACGTGGCAAGCCCGCTCGGGCGCACGCGCGAGACAATGGAGTTGATGCGCGGCGCGATGGGCCTCGATCCCACGGGATACCGCACCGATGATCGCCTGATCGAGGTGTCCTTTGGCGACTGGGAGGGACAGACCCTGCCCGAGCTCAAGAAGGAATTCCCTGACCGCGTAAAGGCGCGCAAGGCCAACAAGTGGGACTTCATCCCCCCTGGCCAGGATGCCGAAAGCTACGAAATCCTCTCCTGGCGCATCGGCGCATGGCTCTCCTCCGTGGACAGGCAGACAATCTGCGTCTGCCACGGCGGCGTCATCCGCTCGATCTTCCGGCTGGTATCCGGCATGGACAAGGACGAGGCATCGAGAACGCAAATTCCGCAGGACCGGATTTTGAAGGTCGAGATCGACAGGAATAGTGCGGAGTGGATTTTGTGAGAGATCACGGGGCATAACCCTCTGCATCGTCCTACTCGAGCGGCCCGTATATTTGGCGCAAAGGCCGCCGCTTAATTCTTCTCCGCGCCGGGGAGAAGGTGGCCCGAAGGGTCGGATGAGGGGGCAACGATAGCTATAGACAGCACCCTCGCCCCCTCATCCCGCTGCCGCGACCTTCTCCCCGCCGGGGAGAAGAAACAAGAGGCATCCGCTCATTTCACAACGGAGGTTTTGGCGTGAGGGGCTGGTGCTTACTCAACAACCTGCAGATCGTCGACCACGCGCTTGCCATCCACTTCCGTGTAGAAAACCACGACCTTCACGCCCGCTTTCAGCCCTTCGAAATTGAATTCTTCCGGCACGCGGTAGGTCTTGCCGTCGCTCAGCGTAATGCTCAGGCCATTCGCATCGATCTTGCTGATCGTGCCTTCCACGTCGACGCTCTGGGCGAAACTGTTGATCGGCATCAGGAGGTTGGCGGTGGCCAGAAGGGCGGCAATCATCATACGCATCGATCTAGCTTTCGTGGATTTGCGTGAAAACTTTACATGCATGAAGAATTGCCTTTCGAATGTGGCGGAAATCGCCCGCAACCATGACATTTTCAGCCCAATTGATGAACGGATTTCAAATCCTGTTCAAGCCGTTAGTGATTTCTACACCGCATTTTCCGGCAATGCTGGAAAACCATTGATTGCGGTGGAAAACAGCCGCGGCTTTACAAAATCGTCATTTCCGGAACCCGCAGACGAGCTCGAATCAAGTTCCATGTCTTCCCGTCAGGGCTGTCGCATCTCGCCTCTGATGAAGTCGTGGCCCGCGCCGCGCCTTGTTATCCGGCGGGCTATGAAAGAAAGGCTTTTGTCTTGACCGGATTTTCCACTAAGACAAATCCGCTTGTTTCAAACGGCGCCGTCCACAGGTGCCCTGCTTTCCGGTTTGAGAATTATGTCACATAACAGTTTCGGTCATCTTTTTCGCGTTACCACCTGGGGAGAAAGCCACGGGCCGGCGCTTGGCTGTGTGGTGGATGGATGCCCGCCCGGCATCCGCTTCACCCTTTCCGAGGTGCAGCGCTGGATGGACAAGCGCAAACCGGGGCAAAGCCGTTTCGTGACCCAGCGCCGTGAGGACGACATCGTCAAGGTGCTTTCCGGCGTGATGCTGGATGAGGACGGCGAAACGATGATCACGACAGGCACGCCGATTTCGATGCTGATCGAAAATACCGACCAGCGCTCCAAGGATTATGGCGAGATCGCCAAGCGCTTCCGCCCCGGCCATGCGGATTTCACCTATGACCTGAAATATGGCATTCGCGATTATCGTGGCGGCGGCCGCTCGTCGGCGCGTGAAACGGCGGCGCGTGTCGCTGCGGGCGCGATTGCCCGCAAGGTGGTGCCCAGTCTCAATGTGCGCGGCGCGCTGGTGCAGATCGGCAAGCACAAAATCAACCGCGAAAACTGGGATTGGGATCAGGTCGACCAAAACCCGTTCTTCTGCCCGGACCCCGAGATGGTGCCGGTCTGGGAAGAATACCTCGACAGCATCCGCAAGGCCGGCTCTTCCATCGGCGCCGTGGTCGAAGTGGTCGCGGAAGGCGTTCCCGCCGGCATCGGCGCGCCAATCTATGCCAAGCTCGACCAGGATATCGCCTCCAACCTGATGTCGATTAACGCCGTCAAGGGCGTGGAAATCGGCGAGGGCTTTGCGTCTGCCGAGCTTTCCGGTGAGGAAAACGCCGACGAGATGCGCATGGGCAATGACGGCAAGCCGATCTTTCTGTCCAACCATGCGGGCGGCATTCTGGGCGGGATTGCGACCGGTGAACCTGTTATCGCCCGCTTCGCCATCAAGCCCACATCCTCTATCCTGACGGAGCGCCTGTCGATCGATACCGACGGCAACAATGTCGATGTTCGCACCAAGGGTCGCCACGACCCCTGCGTTGGCATCCGGGCCGTTCCGATCGGTGAAGCGATGATCGCCTGCACCGTTGCCGACCATTACCTGAGGGACCGCGGCCAGACCGGCCGACTGAAATAAAGGGGACCACCATGGCCTATGATCAGAAACGCGTCGTCGACGCCATCCGCGCTTTCGAAGCGGGCGAAATCGTCGTCGTGACCGATGATGACGACCGCGAGAACGAAGGCGACCTGATCATTTCGGCGGTTCACTGCACGCCCGAGAAAATGGCGCTGATCGTGCGCCACACGTCAGGCATCGTCTGCGCCCCCATGCCCCGCGAAGAGGCCAAGCGGCTGAACCTCAACGCCATGGTGGCGGAAAATGACAGCGCGCATACCACAGCCTTCACCGTCAGCGTCGATTTCAAGCATGGCACGACGACAGGCATTTCCGCCGATGACCGCACGCTGACCGTTCGCAATCTTGCAAATCCCAATGTCGGCGCATCTGATTTTACCCGGCCGGGCCATATTTTCCCGCTGATTTCCCGCGAGGGCGGCGTGCTGATGCGCTCCGGTCACACCGAAGCGGCGGTCGATCTCTGCCGTCTCGCCGGCCTGCCGCCTATCGGCGTCATCAGCGAACTGGTGAATGACGACGGTACGGTGATGCGTGGCCCCCAGGTTCTGGATTTCGCCGAAAAACACGGCATGAAACACGTGTCGGTCGCCGATCTCATTGCTTATCGCCAGCGCAAGGAAACGCTGGTGGAGATGGAATCCTCCTTCACCATCGAAACGCCCTTCGGGCCTGCCAAGGCGCAGACCTATTCCCTGCCCTGGGACCCGATGCAGCATATGGCTGTTATTTTCGGTGACATCAGGGATGGCATCGACATTCCCGTTCGCCTTCACCCGGAAAACGTCGCCGACGACGTGTTCGGCGATCGCCAGCCGGTGCGGCAGTACATGCAAAAAATAGCCGAGGAAGGCCGCGGCGTCATCGTTTACCTGCGTGAAGGCTCCGTTGGCGTTGGCCAGGTCGCCGGACGGCGCAAGGCACGCGACCCCGATGAAGCGCACGCCCAGGCCCGTTCGCGCGAGAATGAGTGGCTTGAAATCGGCCTTGGCGCGCAAATCCTGAAAGATCTCGGTATCAGCTCCATCAAACTGATGACAACGCGTGAGCGCCACTATGTCGGGCTGGAAGGTTTCGGCATCCAGATTTCGGCGACGGATATCGGGTGAGCTTTGGGTCTTTGCCTAGTCCCATCGCGTAATCGTGAGGCGAGCGGGTGCGGCATTCTCCCCGAAGGCGAGAAGTCCGCGGCAGCGGGATAAGGGTGCAAGCTCTCGCTTCATCTCTGGGGTTGCCCCCTCACCCGACCCTTCGGGCCACCTTCTCCCCGACGGGGAGAATAAACATGCCGCAACGCCGCTGCTCCTTAAGAGCGAGGGGAAGGTGTCCGGACCCGCGCCTCTCACAATATCCTGGGCGACCGACCTACTCCTCCCGCCACCCCTGCAGATAATTCACGCGCTCCACGCCAGTAAACTTCGCCAGCCGCGATAGTTCCGCGTCGAGCTTTTCCAGCCGTCCGGCGGAAGCGCGCACGCCGGGCTCGAGCCACAGGCGACGCACATCCAGCGTGCTGCCTTTTCGCTCCGCCTTCATGTCGATGCGGCCGATGAGACGGTCGCCTTCCAGAAGCGGGAAAACATAATAGCCATATTGCCGTTTCGGCTCCGGCACGAAGACCTCGATCCGGTAATAAAAGCCAAAGAGCCGTTCGGTGCGGTTGCGGTCGCGCAGCAGCGGATCGAACGGGCTCAGGACACGGACGCGGGACGACGGTTCGGGCACGTCCGTCAGGTCAGCGGTGAAATCGGCAAAAGCGTAGGACGGGCGGGCCGTTTCGCCGTCAACGGACAGAAGCGAAACCTCGCAGAGTTCGTCACGATGGCCTTTGACCCAGTCCCTCGCCTCCTGCGGCGTCACAAGATCGAAAAACGCGGCGATTTCGCCGTGGGTGGCGAACCCCAGCCGTTTCAGTGCCTCGCGGCAGGCCCAGTCGATGAATTGGTCGTGCGCCACTTCGGTTTCGTGATGTTCGCCCGGAATGACGCGTTCGGCCAGGTCATAGACCTTCTGGAAGTTCACACGGCCTGATATTGCAAGCTTGCCAGTGTGCCAGAGATATTCCAGCGCGGTCTTGGAGGGATGCCAGTTCCACCAGCCGCCGGACTGGTGCCCCTCTTCCTTCAGTTCACGCGCCAAAACCGGACCGGTGGCGGCGATTCGCTCCAGCGTTTCGCCGAAAGCCGCATCGAAGCCCTCGCCGTGCCATTTGCGCCAGCGCTCCTGAATGATCGGTTCGCGGCGGCGGAAGCGGTGTTTCCAATAGGGGTAAAATTCCGTCGGCACAATGGAGGCGTCATGCGTCCAGTGTTCGAAAAGCGCCCGGTCCTTTTCCAGCAGCGTCGTCAGATGACCTCGCCTGTAGGTCTGGTTACGGGAGAAGATGATCTGGTGGTGGGCGCGCTCCACCGTACCGATGCTGTCCACCTGTACGAAACCCAGATCGGTGATGAGCTGCAGCAGCCCTTCTTTGGAAAGCGCCTTGCCGGGCGGTGAGGAAAGCCCCTGCCGCGCCAGAAAAATCCGCCTTGCCGCCTCGTTCGAAACCTTGACCATCATGCGACCGAAGGTAGAACGGCTTTTTTGCGATTGCAATGTTCTTTTTTTGTTCCTTGTTTTACTTCTGTTGATGAAGCGGTATAGAACCGGCAACGAGCGCGAGGATAGAGACTTGGAAATCCGTTTTAACGCCGCCAGTGTCGTTTTCGAAGGCCGGCAGGTGCTGCAGCCGCTGTCATTGACATTGTTGGAGCGGCGAATCGGCGTGATTGGCCTTAACGGATCGGGCAAAACGACGTTCGCGCGGCTGATCAACGGGCTGAACAAGCCGGACGCGGGCAAAGTGACGGTCAACGGCCTGGACACCGTGACCGATGCCAGGGCTGTCTTGCAGATGGTCGGTTTCATCTTCCAGAACCCGCAGAACCAGATCATCCTGCCCATCGTCCGTGACGATGTCGCCTTCGGCCTGAAACGGCTCGGCCTGAGCAAGACCGAGACGGAAAGCAGAGTGAAGGCCGTTCTATCCCGGCTCGGCATTGCGCATCTGGAGGAAAGGCGCGCGCATGAGCTTTCCGGCGGCGAATTGCAGCTTTCGGCGCTCGCAGCGCTTCTCATCACCCAACCGCAAATCCTCATTCTCGACGAGCCGACCAACCAGCTCGATCTCAAGAACCGGACCATCGTGGAGAAAACCATGGCGGCGCTGCCGCAGGAGCTTGTTGTCATCACCCACGATCTGCCGCTCCTTACCGGCTTCGATCGCGTGCTGGTGTTTCACGAGGGGGCCTTGATCGCTGACGCCCCGCCCGAAGAAGCGGTCGCGCACTATCTGGAGGTGGCATTGCAATGAGATCGCTGCATGTCGACGGAACCGGTTGGCTCTACCGCGTCTCACCGCGCCTCAAACTCCTGACGCTCATGGGCTTCAGCATCGCGCTCTTTCTCACCCGCGATCTGGCGGCGCTTGTTGCCGCGACCGTTCTGGCTGCCGGCGTTCTCAGCGCGACGCGCCTGCCCCTGCGCGACATCGCCCTGCGGCTGCGGCCGGTGATGCTGACGATCTCCCTCGTTGCCGCCTTCAGCTATCTCCTGCTTCCCGTCAATGATGCGAGTGTCAATCTTTTGCGCCTCACGGCACTCGCGCTGCTTGCGACCGCCGTCACCATCACCGTCAGCATCTCGCAGTTCATGGACGAAATCACGCTCGCTGCTGGGCCTCTGGAAAGGTTGGGGCTGCTCAAGGCCGCCGATATCGGGCTTGCCGTCGGGCTGGTGGTGCGCTTCGTGCCTGAAATCGTCAACCGTTACCATGCGGTGCGTGATGCACATCGCGCCCGTGGCCTGCCCGTGCGGATGGCGACGATCGTCGTGCCGCTCGTCATTATGACGTTGAAGGATGCCGATGCCATTGCCGACGCCATTGACGCCCGCGGTTTCAGAGGCCAAAGCTGACAGGCATATAATCTTCAGGAGTTTTAGTGTCATGACGACCCGCGATCTTGTTTTGATTTCTCTTTTTTCCGCCATCATCATTGCGCTTGGTCTTTTGCCGCCAATCACGCTTGGCTTCATTCCGGTGCCAATCACCGCGCAGTCGCTCGGCGTGATGCTGGCCGGTGTGGTGCTGGGCGCGAAGCGCGGCACGCTTGCGGTTCTGCTGACGATCCTGATCGCTGCCATCGGCCTGCCGGTGCTCTCGGGCGGACGCGGCGGCCTTTCGATCTTCACGACACCGACAACGGGCTTCCTGATCGGCTGGATTGCAGCTGTTTTTGTCACCGGTTTCCTCTCGGAAAAATTCGTCCATCGTGGCCAGTCGGCTTTGGCACAGGGCGTCGGTTTCTTCATCGCCAGCCTGATCGGCGGCGTGGTGGTGCTTTATGCTTTCGGCATTTCCTATCTGGCTGTCGTCGTGGGGCTCGGCTTTGAAAAGGCTTTCATGGGTTCGCTCGCCTTCATTCCCGGCGATGCGCTGAAAGCCGTTCTTGCCGCCCTTGCCGGCCGTGCGGTGATGGCCGGTTATCCGCTTCTGCCGCAGCGCGCCTGATTGAAGTCTCAGGGAGGAAAGAATGGCGACCCGACTTTACGAACATCCGATCTTCCTTGAGCATATCACGCCTTCCGGCCATCCCGAGCGGCCAGACCGCCTGCGGTCGCTGAGCATCGCGCTTGAACATCCGAATTTCGAGCGGCTGGACCGGAAGGAAGCGCCGCAGGCCAATGAAGACGCGGCCCTGCTGGCCCATCCGGAAGAGCATCTTCTTGCCGTGATGCGGCAGGTTCCCGAAGAGGACGGTGAGATCAACCGGATCGAGTCCGACACCTATCTCTCCCCCAAAAGCCTTCAGGCTGCGCTGACCGGCATCGGCGCCGCCATGGCGGCCGTGGATGACGTGTTTACCGGTGCCGCCGACAACGTCTTCGTCGCATCCCGCCCGCCCGGCCACCATGCCGAGACCGCCAAGGCCATGGGTTTCTGTCTGTTCAACAATGTGGCGATTGCCGCCCGCCATGCGCAGAAGGCGCACGGCGCGGAGCGTATCGCCATCATCGACTGGGACGTGCATCACGGCAACGGTACGCAGGATATCTTCTGGAACGACACATCCGTGCTGTTCTGCTCCACCCACCAGATGCCGCTTTACCCGTGGAGCGGTGACAAGAACGAAACCGGCGTGAAGAACAACATCGTCAACGCGCCGCTTTCGCCCAATACCGGTAGCGAGCATTTTCGCGAGGCCTTCAAATCGCGCGTGCTGCCGGCGATTGCGGATTTTTCGCCTGATCTCATTCTCATCTCTGCCGGTTTCGACGCGCATCACCGCGATCCGCTCGCGCAGATCAATCTGGTGGGAGAGGATTTCGACTGGGCGACGGGCCGGCTTCTGGAGATGGCGGATAAATACACATCGAACCGGGTCGTCAGCCTGCTGGAAGGCGGTTATGATCTGGAAGGGCTGGCGGAATCGGCAGCCATGCATATCTTGAGAATGATGAAGGGTTGAACATGACGGAAAATGCCAACACAGCCGATGTCAGCGGTTATTCGTTCGAAAAAGCCGTCGCCGAGCTGGAAAGCATTGTCGCACGCCTGGAACGCGGAGACGTGGCGCTGGACGAATCCATCGCCATCTATGAGCGCGGCGAAGCCCTGAAGAAGCATTGCGAAACGCTGCTGAACGCTGCCGAAAAGCGCATCGAGAAGATCCGTCTCGACCGCGCAGGCAAGCCGCAGGGTGTGGAGCCGCTCGACGGGGAATAAACACGTCCTGTTGAACGGTGTGACGCTGCGTTCATCATTACAGCGCTCCCGTCCCGTTCCATTCGTGTTAAGCTTCCGCGTAACAATACGAGGAGCTGACCATGTCCTTCTTTCCCGGCAACGACCCCGTCGCGGGCGATGCCTTTGCCTGCGACGCCATCGAGAACCTCATCATTCCGCGCACCAGCGACATTGGCGGTTTTGCCGTGCGCCGGGCGCTGCCGACCCGGCAGCGGCGGCTTGTCGGCCCGTTCATCTTTTTTGACCGCATGGGGCCGGCGATCCTGAAGGCGGGTGAGGCGCTCGACGTCAAGCCGCATCCGCATATCGGGCTTTCCACGGTGACCTATCTGTTCGACGGCGAAATCAAGCATCGCGACAGTCTCGGCACCGAGCTTGTCATCCGCCCCGGCGACATCAACCTGATGACGGCCGGGCGCGGCATCGTGCATTCGGAACGCACGCCGGAAAACCTGCGCGGCCATCCGCTGTCCATGTCCGGCCTGCAGACCTGGCTTGCCCTGCCCGATCATATGGAGGAAATCGACCCGGCTTTTGCGCATACCGCGAAAGAAGAGATGCCGCTGATCGATATCAAGGGCGCATCCGGCCGGGTGGTGATCGGCGAATTCGAAGGCCTCACCTCCCCCGTTTCGGCCTTTACCGACACGCTGTATGTCGACCTGACCCTGGAGCCGGGCGTAAAGTTCCCCTTCTCCGCCGATCATGAAGAGCGGGCGATCTATATTCTGTCCGGTTCGCTGGATGTGGCCGGCGATATCTTCGCCGCCGACCAGCTGCTCGTTTTCCGGCCCGGCGACGACATCACGCTCCAGGCCGGCAGCAATGGCTGTCACATCATGATCTTTGGCGGGGCAGCACTGAATGAGCGCCGTTACATCTGGTGGAACTTCGTTTCGTCATCAAAAGAACGCATAGAGCAGGCCAAACAGGAGTGGAGAACAAGTCGCTTCGACATCGTTCCCGGTGACGAAGAAGAGTTTGTCCCTTTGCCGGAAGGTTGAAATTCTATAGAAGTATACGACATGCATGGCTCACCCGACGGCTTTCGCGATGAAAGACGTTCTCACGCGCCGCCCGGAGACCACCAGAAAAGGCCGAACGATTGACCGGAATGCCACAGACACCATTGCTTGACCGGGTGAATTTTCCCTCCGATCTCAAGGAGATCGATGATCGCGACCTGCCGGAACTGGCCAGGGAACTGCGCGACGAGATGATTGACGCCGTGTCGAAGACCGGCGGCCATCTGGGTGCCGGCCTTGGTGTCGTGGAACTGACGATTGCCATCCACAAAGTATTCAATACGCCGGAAGACCGGCTGATCTTCGATGTCGGCCATCAATGTTATCCGCACAAGATCCTGACCGGCCGGCGTGATCGCATCCGCACGCTGCGCCAGGAAAACGGGCTTTCCGGGTTCACCCGGCGGGCCGAAAGCGAATATGATGATTTCGGCGCCGGTCACTCTTCCACCTCCATTTCCGCCGGTCTCGGCATGGCGGTGGCGGCGGGTCTCGATGGCAGCGACCGCAAGGTGATCGCTGTCATCGGTGACGGTTCCATGTCTGCCGGCATGGCGTTTGAGGCGTTGAACAATGCCGGCGCGCTCGATGCGCGGCTGATCGTCATCTTGAACGACAAC
>NZ_JBQYSN010000064.1:0-30019 GCF_052686535.1 Agrobacterium sp. DKPNP3
GCGAGAGCTGCAGGATCAGCACCAGCAGCACGCCGAACACGATCATCTCTACGTTCACCGAGGTGCCGACAAGGCCGGGCAGGACCCGTTGCAGCACCTCTTTCAGCACCAGCACCACGGCTGCGCCGAAGATGGCGCCCACGACCCGTCCCGAACCGCCGACAACGGCCATCAGCATATAGGTGATGCCCATGTCGAGCCCGAAAGGCGTCGGGTTGATCGAGCGCTGCATATGGGCGTAAAGCCAGCCTGACAGCGCCGCTACAACGGCTGCGAAGACGAAAACGGTCAGTTTGGCCTGCTCGATATTCACGCCGAAGGCCTCCGCCGCCTGCGAGCCGCCACGCAGGGCGCGAATGCCGCGCCCGACACGGCTGTCGAGCAGGTTCTGCGCGCCGATCGCCACGGCAATGACGAATATCCAGATCACGTAGTAGATTGAGCTGCTGCTCATCAGCGGTTCGTTGCCGATGGACAGCGGTGGAATGCCCGAGATTCCGTCATACCGGCCGAGGAGCTCGACGCGACCGAAAAGGTAATAGATCGCCAGCCCCCAGGCGATGGTGCCGAGCGGCAGGTAGTGGCCGGAAAGCCTGACCGTCATCAGCCCCAGCGGCAGCGCGACGATGACGCCGACGAGGAGCGCCAGTGGCAATGTGAGCCAGGGTGAAAAGCCATAGGCCGTGGTGAGGACCGCTGTCGTATAGGCACCGAAACCGCAGAAGGCCGCCTGGCCGAAAGAAGTCATGCCACCAACGCCGGTCAACAGCACGAGCCCGATGGCAACCAGAGACGCAAGCCCGATATTGTTCGCGAGCGTCACCCAGAATGGCGGGATCGGCATGAGCGGGAAGAGAGCGACGACAAGTAGCGCGGCAATGGCGGGATAAAGATGTCTGCCGAGGGTCATATCACTCTTCCTCATGATGGCTGGCACCGAAGGAAAGCCAGATCAGCACCGGCACGATCAGGCCGAACACGATGATCTCCTTGAAATCGCTGGCGAAGAAGGAGGCGAAAGCCTCGATCAGCCCGACGCCGATCGCGGCAATGGCAGTGACGGGGAAGCTTGCCATGCCGCCGAGAATGGCAGCAACGAAGCCCTTGAGGCCGATCAGGAAGCCCGTATCGTAGAAGATGGTGGTGATTGGACCAATCAGTACGCCCGATACCGCCGCGATTGCAGCAGCAAGCACAAAGGCGGTGACACCGGTCAGTTCCGTTCGAACGCCGACGAGGCGTGCGCCGAGCCGGTTGATGGCGGTTGCCTTCAGGGCTTTGCCGAGCAGCGTTTTTTCGAAGAAGAAGTAAAGGCCGACCATCACCAGAATTGTCGCGAGATAGATGAAGATGCTTTGCGCGCTGACGAGCATCGGCCCGAGCGTGAAGCCGGCGTCGCTCAACGGCGCTGCACGCAGGCCCTCCGGGCCGAAAAAGGCAAGCCCGAGCCCCATCAGTGCCAGATGCACGCCAACGGAAGCAATGAGAAGCACGAGCACGGAGGCGTCGGCAAGCGGACGGTAGGCGATACGGTAAACGTAATATCCCATCGGCGCGATGATCGCGATCGTAATGAGCGCGCGCAGGAACGATGGCAGTTGCATGGGCGCCAGAATGGCGACCAGCCCGTAAATGAGGCCCGGCAGCGCAAGGTTGATGGCCATCGCGCGCAGCAGCGCCGAGAGGCGCAGGCCCCGACGCATTCCCCAGAGGTCGAGCAGGAGGGCCACGGCGCCCATGCATAACAGCAGCTTCAGCGTGCCAGGGACGCGCCCGGCATCGAGGAGCGCGAGCGTCAGCGCACCATGGGCAACAAACTCACCCTGCGGAATGAAGATCACCCGGGTGACGGCGAAGACCAGAACGAGGGCAAGCCCCAGCAGCGCGTAGATCGCACCATTGGTGACGCCGTCCTGGATCAGGAATGTGGCAATTGTCGCGTCCAAAATGCACCCTTTGGTTTGGCTCTCGGTAAGGCGTGACGGATATTTTGAATGGCAGGCGATCCGCGGCGGGTATCGCCGACGCTAAGGGCTTGCGGCAGGGCCGGGGAGACAGGCTCCCCGGTCGATCTTAAGTGCCGGCGATTATTTATCGTCGGGCAGTAGTACAAACTTTCCATCTTTCGCCGTCAGAAGCACGACGCCGCGCTGGTCGAGGCCATAATGATCGTCTGCCTTGAACTCATAGACACCGTGCGTGGCGTTATAGGGCCCGCTTGTCTCGATGGCATCGCGCAGTGCGACACGGAACTCGGGCGTGCCGGGCTTTGCCTTTTTGAGCGCAACCGGAACGGCTTTCTTCAGGATCACCATCACATCCCAGACATGCGAGCCGAACTGGGTTCGGGCGTTCGCGCCGAACTTGGCTTCGAGAGCCTTGAGATAGGCAAGGCCCTGTTCCTTGGTCGGAGAGCTGTCCGGTTGATCTTCCGCGACCATGACCGGGCCGGAGGAAAACACGGTGTTCTCAACAGCCTTGCCGGCAATCCGCAGGAAATCGAAGGTGACCGCACCCGAGACGACATAGATCTTGCCCTTGAAGCCACGCTCGCGCACGCCGATCTGGGGCAGGGCGGCACCCGTGCCGGATGCGCCGATGAACACGGCATCCGGACGCGCGGCAAGCGACTTCAGCACCTGGCCGGAAACAGAGGTATCGGCGCGGGCATAACGCTCCTCCGCAACCAGTTCGAGACCATAATCCTTGCCCGTGGTCTTCAGCGCATCGACCCACTGCTGGCCGTAGGAATCGGCAAAACCGATAAAGGCGACGCGTTTGATACCGTCCTTCTGCATGCGGGCGAACATGCTCTTCACCAGGACGGTGGAGAACTGCGGCATGACGAAGTTCCATTTCTTCGCGGCCGTCGGCGGGATTGGCGAGAGCGCGAAATGCGGCACTTCCGTCTCGTTCGCCACACCTGCGACAGCAATCGCAGCCGGCGTGAGGGCAGAACCGACGATCACATCCACCTTATCGTCATTGGCGAAGCGGCGCGCGTTGGTGGTGGCAACCGAGGGGTCACCGGCATCGTCAAGCAGGATGACCTTCAGCTTTTCACCGTCGATCTCGGACGGCCATAATTCGATCGATTGCTTGAGCGGTATGCCGAGTGCGGCGCCCGGGCCGGTCGTCGGAATGGTCACGCCAATGGTGATATCGGCGAAAGTCGAGCCGGCCGTCATCGTCAGGGCAACAGCCGTTGCCATCCATGTCATCATACGCTTTTTCATTGTCTCTCCTCCCAATGATCGGACGGTCACGAGCGTCCGGAAATGCATTTCAGTCTCTCGTCGAGATCAGGCAGCTTCCCCCGCCGTCGATTGTTGCAGTGCTGAAAGGGCTTCGACCCGAACAGCCATCCAGGCGGCGAAAGCATCCCAGGCAGCGTTCAGATAGGCGTTGGCCTGCCAGAGGCCCGTCTCAGGCTGATCTACGAGTGCGGCCATGCGCCGGCTCTCGGCCTCGAAAGCTTCAAGCGTAGCCTTCGCCGCTCCTGCTTTTGCCGCCGGACAATCGGCGAGATCGTCGCGGGCGCGTTCCAGAAAAACCTCGAGGCCCCTTCCGCCATCGCGCCAAAGCCGGCGGGTCAGAAGGTCGATTGCCTGCATGCCAGTGGTGCCTTCGTAAATGGTCATCACGCGCGCATCGCGCAGATATTGCTCCAGCGGCCATTCCCGCGTGTAACCCGCCCCGCCCAAGATCTGTATGGCCTGATTGGCGACGGTAAATCCGGCATCCGCACCAAAATTCTTGACGAGCGGCAACAGCCAGCCCGACAGCGCCCGCAAATCGGCCCGCAAATTCTCATTCGGCTCGAGCCGGGCAAGGTCCATGACGGTGGCAAGTTCGAGTGTTGCGGCCCGCAGCGTTTCCGTGCGCAGCCGCGCCTCTTCGAGCTGGCGGCGTATATCAGGGTGGCGCGCGATCGGGATGGCGGGTTTTGCCGGATCGCCACCCTGAAGACGCTCCTGCGCATAGCTCTCCGCAATGTCGATGGCGGCCGAGGCGAGCCCCAGTCCCTGACAGCCCGTTTGCAGGCGCATCAACTCGATCATGGCAAACAGCTGGGCAAGACCGCGCCCTTCTTCGCCGAGCAAAATGCCGCGTGCAGCTTCAAAGCGCAGGGCGCAGGTGGGCGAGCCGTGCAGGCCCATCTTTTCCTCGATGCGGTCCAAGCTGACGCCATTGCGGTGGCCGTCGATTTCATCCGGCACAAGAAACAGGCTGAGGCCGCGTGTCCCGATCTCCTCACCGGTACGGGCAAGCAGACAGTGGCCGATGCGGCCCGCCATGTCGTGATCGCCGAAAGATATCCAGATTTTCGAGCCGGTGATGCGCCACGCACCGTCTCTCAAGACAGCGCGGCTGCGCAGCCGCGCGAGATCAGAACCGGCATCCGGCTCCGAGATGCAGATGGTCGCCGCCCATTCTCCGCGCGCAAGACGCGGAACCCATTCCTTCGCAACGGCATCGTCCGCCACCTCGGCGATCAGATGGCAGGCCGCTCGGGTAGACCCGGAGGCCATCATCAACGCGACACAGCCGCGTTCGAAAAGCGGTGCGCAAGCGGTCTGGATCGATAGCGGCAGGCCCTGGCCACCGAAGCGTTCCGGCACGTCCATGGCGAGCCAGCCATCGGCCCCATGCTGGCTGAAAGCATCACCGAAACCGTCTGGAACAAGTACGCGGCCATCGACGACGGTGCAGCCCTGACGATCGGCCGCCGTGTTCAGCGGCGCAAGAACGGTTTCAGCAAAACGTGCCGCTTCGTGGAGAACGGCCTCGGCGAGAGCATCGTCACAATCGCCGCGAACCGACTGGATACGACGCCAGCCCGGCGTTGCTTTCAGAAGCTCTAATGTGCTTGTGGCCTGCCTTGAAAAACTCATCGTATCACCGCGGCTGCATGCGGATCGCGCCATCCAGCCGGATGACTTCGCCGTTCATGTAATCATTTTCGATGAGGAACCGGACCGCATCGGCGAATTCGGCGGGATCGCCGAGCCGGGACGGATGGGGTATCTGGCTCGCAAGGCTTTCCTGAACCTCCTGTGGCAAACCCTGGAGCAAGGGCGTCATAAAGATGCCCGGCGCGACGGTGTTGACCCGAATGCGGAAGCGGGCAAGCTCACGCGCCGCGGGCAGGGCCAGCGAAACGATACCACCTTTTGACGCGGCATAGGCTGCCTGTCCCACCTGACCTTCAAAGGCGGCAACCGAGGCCGTATTGACGATCACGCCGCTGTCTGCGCCGTCGATCGGCTCCACCTCAGCCATACGGGCGGCTGCAAGGCGCATCATGTTGAAGGTACCGAGCAGGTTGACGCGGATAACCTTTTCGAAATCACCAAGCGGCTGAGGACCTTCGCGCCCGAGAATGCGGCCGGCCGTGCCGACCCCGGCGCAATTGACAAGGATGCGAAGCCCGCCCTTGGCGGAGGCTGCCGCGTTGACCGCGAGTTGCGCATCGGCATCGCTTGCCACGTCACCCTGAACGGCTGTAGCGCCGATTCCCGTCGCCAGTTTCTGGCCGGCTTCACCATTCCGGTCAAAAATCGTGACCGCAGCCCCGCGGGCCGCGAGCATGCGGGCCACTGCCGCGCCGAGGCCGGATGCCGCACCTGTGACAAGAGCGCCTGCGCCTTCGATTTTCATGCTGCCACCTCCTTGTTGACCGTGATGACCTGGGGCGCATCGCCGTAGAGTGTGTCGACCAGTTCCTTGCGATGCAGAAGGACTGCGCGCTGATTGATCGATCCCTTGTCGGTGACCTCACCCTTTTCGAAGCGAAGGGGCTCTTCGATGACCAGAAGGCGCATGACGCGGCTTGCAGAACCGCTTGCCTGTTTCTGATGCGCGGAAAGCTTTGCAGCAATCTGCGCCCTCACAATGGGATGCCGGATGATCTCTGCATCGGACAGCTGGTGTGAGCCCGGAACAAGCTCGCGCAGGGCCGGCATGAAGGGAACCACTAGCGCTCCGAGTTCGGCGCGGTTCTCGCCGGTGATGACAGCATCGCGGATGAGGCCCGAGAACATGTTGACGAATTGAGCTCGCAGCGGCCCGACAGCAACCCAGGTGCCTGTCTGCAGCTTGAAATTCTCGGCAATGCGGCCATCGAAATAAAAGCCCTGGCGAGGATCCTCAGGAACTGCGAACTTCACCGTATCGCCGATGCGATAGAAGCCTTCCTCATCAAAAGCGGCCGCGGTCAGCTCTGCGTTACGCCAGTAACCGGGCGTGATGTTCGGGCCTTTCAGCCTCAGCTCAAATCGATCATCGACCGGCACGAGCTTCATCGTTACGCCCTGCGCGGGGATGCCGATATTGCCTGGCTTCTCCTGCGGTTCGGTGCAGAACAGCGAGAAGGGGGCGGTTTCCGTCGAGCCGAGGCCGGCGCCCATCGGGACCGCATGGCCGACCGTCGCAACCGAAAGCTCGATCAGCGCATCCCAGGTGTGCTGGGCCATGCCCGCGCCGGCATACATCAGCAATTTCAGGTCACGAAAGAAGGTGCGGCACAGCGCCTCGTCCTTGCGCATCGCCTGAACCAGCATTTCGTGGCCAGCGGGAACGTTAAAATACCAGGTAGGAGAAACGTCACGCAGATTATCGATGGTCTGGCCGATCAGCGCCGGGCTCGGCTTGCCTCGATCGATATAATAGGTGCCGCCATTATAGATGACGAGGTTGAAAACCTTGTTGCCGGCTGCCGTATGGTTCCACGGCGCCCAGTCAACGACCACGGGCGGTTCATCGCGAAAATAGGCATAACAGTCGGCAATCATCTCCTGATTGGAGCACAGCATCCGCTGTGTCTGAATGACGGCCTTGGGCGAGCCGGTCGTGCCTGACGTGAAAAGGAATTTGGCAACGGTATCCGCGCCAACCGAATCGAAGGCGCGATCCACCGCTTGCGTAGGCACGGTCTCGAGCAACGTGTCGAACCGGAAGGTGTTGGGACGATCCTGCGGCAGATTGCTGAGGCCGACAAGCGGCGTGCCGTCACCAAACACTTCTTCCAGGGCGCGCCGGAACGGTGCCGCGTCCTCGGCAAATACCATGCCGGGTGTGATCTGCCTGCGGATATCGTGAAGCTTGCCGAGATCGGACGCGGTTGCATAGGCCGGGGTGATCGCTGCCGAGGCAATACCGACATGCTGGGCCGCAAGCACCATCAGCGCATGTTCGATGGAGTTTTCTGAAAGGACCAGAAGCGGCCTTTCGACCGAGAGATCCTTGTCAAGCAGGAACTGGGCGATACGGCGGACCTTATCGAGGGCCTGCCCATAGCTGACTTCACGCCACGGTTCACGCCCCTGTCGATCCGCCATCCAGGTGCGATCGGGCGTTGTCACCGCCCAGTGAACGAGGCGTTCATTGAGTTTGTGCGGGTAGGGGCCAAGCGGATCGTTCCGCCAGACCATGATCTCGCCGTTCGGCCGCTTCTCCCATGCGACATCGGGCGACCAAAGCTTCACCTTCATCGTCACGACCTCCTCCCAGACGTCATTCACGTGACCGTGCAAATAATCTTTTGTCAAAAAAATGATTACAAGAAAATAATATCCTTGTAAACAAAATGCGGAAAGCTAATTGTGTATTTGCCTTGGACTATTGGAGACGTCGGCATGAACGAAAAAACGACAGACGAATTCGTCACCTATGAACTGCGCGGCGACGTCGCCCTTGTGGGGCTGAACCGGCCGCAAAAACGCAACGCCATTAGCGACCGTTTCGTGGAAGCCATTGCCGGTGCCGCGGCGAGGGCGGAAAGTGAAGCGCGCGCTGCCGTCATCTTCGGGCATGGCGATCATTTCTGCGCCGGTCTCGATCTCGGCGAGCATATTTCCAAGACCCCGATCGAAGGCGTGCGCGGCTCCCGCCGCTGGCATGCCGTCTTCTCGCAGATCGAACACGGCACCATTCCCTGGGTGTCGGCGCTGCACGGCGCCGTGGTCGGCGGCGGACTGGAGCTTGCGGCCTCCACCCATCTGCGCGTTGCCGATGAGAGCGCCTTTTTTGCGCTCCCAGAGGGCCAGCGCGGCATCTTCGTCGGAGGCGGCGGGTCTGTACGCATCGCCCGGCTGATGGGCGTTGCCCGCATGAGCGACATGATGCTGACCGGCCGTGTTGCCTCGCCGGACGAAGCCGAGCGATGGAACCTCGTACAATATGTGGTGCCGCGCGGTGAGGCGCTTGCCAAGGCGCATCAGCTCGCCACCGCGGCCGCGTCCAATGCGCCGCTGTCGAACTACGCGGTCATCAATGCGCTTCCCCGCATTCAGGACATGGCCAAGGACGATGGCTTGTTCGTCGAATCCTTCATTTCCTCTTTCACGGCAGCCAGCCCCGAAGCCGAGGAGCGTCTGCGAGCCTTCCTTGAAAAGCGTGCCGCGAGGCTGAAAGCGCCGGATGCGACGGCCTGATCCGTCGATAAATGCGGTCACCTCGCAATAGGGCGATGCCGCCTGGGAAAAGGTTTTCTCAGGCGACATTGGCGAAAGCCGCTGATGATGCATGTTTTTTCATCCATTCAGCGGCCGGCGTAATGCCGCCCAGCGGAAAGATATGAACCTGCTCGATCAGGCTATCGGGATGAGCCGCCTTATGGGCAACGAGCCCCGCGATGACATCGGTCGGCTCATAAGGAACGAAAAGCCTCGAAAGATCGAGCGCGCGCTTCTGCAGCACCTTCAGGGACGGCCCGACACCGCAGGCAATGGCAAATTTTATCAGCGTCTGCAGCTTGGTCGGTCCGGCAACGCCGACGTGGATCGGGATCGTGACGCCCATCGCGCGGATCCGCGTCGCCCATTCCGTGACGACATCGGCATCGAAAGCGAACTGGGTGGTCAAAGCGAGCCGGGCGTCTGTTCGGTCAGCAAAATTCTGCTTCCACAACAGGGCTTGATCGACCCCGCGCGATGAGCCGTCGCGATCAATGTCGCGATTGCCCTCGGGATGACCGGCCAGATGAAGATGCGTGAAGCCCATCTGGTCAAAAAGACCGGTCTCAATCATGTCGATCGAGCTCGAGAAGGCGCCGACCGCTTCTTTCTGGCCGCCGCCGAGCAAGAGCGCCTGCGTCACGCCAGCCTCTTCCCGATAGCGCTTCAGCCAGTCCTCCAATTCGCTTTTACCTCTGATGCCCCGGGCCGGAATGTGTGGCATCACTGGAAAGCCTTCATCGTTCAGGCGTTTCGCGGTCGATACCATGTCGGCAATCGGCGTGCCCTCTATGTGGGCGATATAGACCCGCGTGCCCTCAGGCAGAATATCCTTGAATTTGGCGATCTTCGCCGCCGTGCGCGGCATGACCTCGATTGACCACCCACGAACGATGTCGCCGGCCGCAACCGCTGGTTCCATCGGAGCCGAATTCTCCCAGAAACTTGACCATCCCATCGCTTTCTCCCTTAGCGAGGCTCGATTATGTATACATAATGCTCGGCGTTTCAATCAAAAAGTCGCAAAAAATCTGAAATATTGACATTTTTGCTTGGCTTATTTAGTCTCGGTGAATACATCGTTCGAATTTTTCGGGGTATTCCAATCTCTTACGTCGAGCTCACGCTATCCTTGACTGGTCACAAACCACGGCGAGGATTATATCTCGTAACGGGCGAGTGGCGGTGTATACACTGTGGAACATGTGCCGCGACGTAATGGCGGTAGGTCGGAGGGTGGTATGAAGGGCGATGCGGCAACACATGGCGGCCGGGCGGTGATCGAACTCAGGGAAAAAATCCTGAGTGGCGAGCTCCCCGGCGGTATGCGGCTCTTTGAGGTGCCGACAGCCGAACTTCTGGATATCTCCCGAACCCCCGTGCGCGAGGCGCTTTCCCGCCTGACGGAGGAGGGGTTGCTCAACCGCCTGCCTGGCGGCGGGTTTGTCGTGCGTCGGTTCGGTTACGCCGATGTCGTGGATGCCATTGAAATTCGCGGCGTCATGGAGGGAACGGCAGCCAGGCTTGCGGCGGAACGCGGCGCTTCAAGGGGTGCGCTCGAGGAGATTGGGCGCACGATACACGAGCTGGATCTGTGCTTTGGCGACCGTGTCGATGACGTCGATTTTGATCGTTACTCCGCGCTCAATCAGGTGTTTCACCATCAGCTTGCGGCGCTCTGCGGCAGCGAGATGATTCGCCGTGAGGTGGAGCGCGCAAGTTCACTGCCGTTTGCTTCACCTTCCGCTTTCCTTCCCGACAAGGCAAATATCGGCGCGTTTCGCCGGTCGCTAAGGGGTGCGCAGGAGCAGCACAAGGCAATCGTGGCGGCCATTGCTGCGCGGGAGGGCGCCCGTGCGGAGGCAATCGCGCGGGAGCATTCGCGCACGGCGCGCACCAATCTTGAATACATGATCCGCGAAGCGCCGGAATTGATCGCGCAGATGCCGGGTCTGGCGCTGATCAGCGACTAAGTCCCGGAAACCTCAGGAAATATACTGGCGGCCCCGTTAGGAGCCGCCTTTGTTTTTGCCGATGCGCTCTTGAAAGGCGAAATTTTCCGCTTGCAATTTATCGATGTCCGGCGTTTCATGTATACATAGACGCGATTGCCAGGGAGGAGATAATGATGGCGAATTCCAGTCTGACCGAGGTTTTGAAGCAATATCCGAACCCGGTTGAAATGCTTCGCAACTCGAAAATCGGTATGTATGTATACCCGGTTGTCGCCGGGGAGTTTAGCAATTGGCGCTCCGAGCAGGCTGCATGGCGCGATGGCGCGGTCCTGTTTGACCAGTCCCATCATATGGATGAGCTGATCGTCGAAGGCCCCGATGCCGAAAAATTTCTTGCCCATCACGGCATCAACTCTTTCTCGAATTTCGACCTCAATCGCGCGAAGCACTTTGTGCCGGTCACGCCGAACGGACACGTCATCGGTGACCACATCATTTTCCGTGAACGGCAGGACAAGTTCATCCTCGTCGGCCGTGCACCGACCTCCAGCTGGCTGATGTTCTGCGCGGCCTATGGGAAGTGGAACGTCCGCATCAAGCACGATCCGCGGTCCCCGTCGCGGCCGGAAGGCGAGCGCGTGCTGCGCACCCATTACCGCTATCAAATCCAAGGCCCCGATGCGCCGAAGATCTTCGAGAAATTGAACCGCGGCCCAATACCTGACATCAAGTTCTTCCATGTTGACTGGATCAATATCGGCTCTAAGAAGGTCCAGGCGCTCCGCCACGGCATGTCTGGCGCGCCGGGCCTCGAGGTCTGGGGGCCCTATGAAGACAAGAGCTACATCCTCTCCTGCATTCTGGAAGCAGCCAAGGAGGCCGGCGTCAATCTCGTGCGTTGCGGCAGCCGCGCCTATTCCACCAACACGCTTGAATCGGGCTGGATCCCGTCACCACTGCCGGGCATCTACACCGGCGACGGCATGTTGAAGGACTATCGCGACTGGCTCGGCGCCGACAGCTATGAGGCGACGGGTGCGATCGGCGGCAGCTTCGTTTCCGATAATATCGAGGACTATTACGTCAACCCGTTCGAGCTGGGCTACGACTTCTATATCGGCTGGAAAAAGGATGACTTCATCGGCAAGTCGGCTCTGGAGGCCATGAAAGGCAAGACGCAGCGCAAGAAGGTCACCTTCGAGTGGAACGCCGAAGATGTGGTGGATGTCATCGCATCCGCGTTCCGTCCGGGCGAAGACCATTACAAATGGATCGACTTCCCGCAGGCCAACTACGCTTCCACCGGCGCGGATCTCATCTTGAAGGGTGGCAAGCAGGTCGGCATGTCGATGTTCACCGGCTACTCCTACAATGAACGCTGCATGCTTTCGCTTGGCATCGTTGAAAACGATATCAACGTCGGCGACGTTCTCACCCTCGTCTGGGGAGAGCCGAATGGCGGTTCTGGCAAGACCTCGACGGAGCGCCACAAGCAGAAAGAAATCCGTGTCCGCGTCTCGCCGACGCCCTATGCAGCCGAAGCCCGTGACAATTACGCAGACAGCTGGCGCACCAAAAAAGCCTTCTGACAGGGTTGAGGTTGCGCCGTGCAGATGACACGGCGCGACCCCGCGCAGGCCCGGCAAAGGCGCGTCAGTGAGTTTTGCGGCCCTGAGGACCTGAACAATGCAATGAACTGAGTGGCGTCCAGGTTTCACTGGAACCGCGTGAACGAATAAAGAGGCCTGCCGTAAACTGTGGGCCTTTGCCTTTTTGCGACGATTGCCGACCCTTCAGGCGCTCATTCGTGCAAACAAAAGGCCCCGGTTCCACACCGGGGCCCATGGAATGACAGGTGCCTCTGTTCTCAGAGCTTCAGCAGCCTTTTTGCGTTTTCCTTGAGGATCAGCGGACGAACCTCGTCCTTGATCGGAATATTGGCGAAATCGTTGAGCCAGCGCTCCGGTGTCATCGCCGGCCAGTCCGATCCGAACAGCATCTTATGTTTCAGCAGCGAATTGGCATATTGCACGAGGATCGGCGGAAAATACTTTGGCGACCACCCCGACATGTCGATGTACACATTCGGCTTGTGGGTGGCGACGGAAAGCGCCTCTTCCTGCCACGGGAAGGAGGGGTGCGCGAGGATGATCGGCATGTCGGGGAAATCGACCGCGACGTCATCGAGGTGGATGGGATTTGAGAACTTCAGCCGCATTGCCATGCCGCCGCGCAGGCCAGCGCCAACCCCGGTCTGACCGGTGTGGAAAAGCGTGATTGCACCTTCCTCGGCGATCGCTTCGTAAAGCGGGTACGCCATGCGGTCGTTGGGGTAAAAGCCTTGCATCGTCGGGTGAAACTTGAAACCTTTCACCCCGAACTCGCGCACCAGACGCCTCGCTTCGCGAGCGCCGGCCTTGCCCTTGGCGGGGTCAATCGACGCAAAAGGGATCATGATGTCGCTGTTCTCGGCAGCGATCTTCGCCACCTCTTCATTTTCATAGCGGCGAAAACCGGTTTCCCGTTCCGCATCGACCGGAAAAATCACGCAGCCGATTTTGCGCTCGCGATAATAGGCGGCGGTTTCCTGCACCGTGGGCAACATGCCCTTGTGACCGGCGGGGTTCTTGAAATATTTCGCCATGCCGGCCTGAAATTCATCATAACCATCATCGCGCGGCCCGCAGCACGGCTCCTCGGCATGGGTATGCACATCTATGGCGACGAGTTCATCAATATTCACGGCCTGTTTCTCCCAAATTCATGCCTAGAAATTTATGCAGCAGGGCGATGAACTGATCGCGCTCGACCGTGGTCAGGCCCGCGCCGAGCGTTGACTCGTGCGAAAAGAACCACTCGCTTTCCTTGCGCACATGCGCGACGCCTTCCGCGGAAAGCGTCAGTTCGATGGCGCGGCGATCGTCATCGGGAACACGCCGGGTCACCAGGCCCCTGTCTTCGAAAGCACGGATCAGTTTCGTCATATGCGCGCGCTTGATCATCAGCCGCTGGCCGAGCGCTGTCTGACGAATGCCGGGATTGTGCATGATGACGAAAAGCACGGAGAACTCCCCCGGCCGCATGCCCGAATCCCCGAGTGCCGTGAAAAAATCGTCATAGGTCTTGAGCTGGGCGAGGCGGATGAGGAAACCGAGCGCTGTCTCCAGCCGGTCGAGATTGACGTCGGTCGTCCTGCGAGGAAGTTGGTCCATGCTATTTCCGTTTCATGCTTTGCGAGGCGCGAACCGCGTCTCTCGAACGGAGCGCGGCCAGCATCATCATACCCTTCACAGGAAGCCACATCAAACCCGGCCAATCCTCTATAACTCTACGAATGGATTGTTTACAAGTCAACAATTATGGACGTCTCAGAATTGAAACACCGCGGACACTAGCCTGGGTTTCCAAACTCTGACCGTTTGCCTCTTGATCATCGGCGTGCTTTTGTGGCCGGACAGATTTTGCGTCCGCGGAGGCCGTTCAGTTGAAACCTTATCCTGTCGATCATCTCGTCCTGCCCGTTGCGCATATCGATGTCGCCACGGCGCGATTGTCCAACTTGGGTTTTACGGTGGCGCCTGAGGCGATCCATCCCTTCGGCACGATGAACGCTTGTGTCTTCATCGCAGACGGCACCTATCTGGAGCCGCTTGCAGTTCATGATCCGGCTAAATACCGTCAATCTGTTGCGAAGTCCGATGTATTCACCGGCAGGGATTCCGACTTCCGGGCGCGGCACGGAGAAGGTTTCTCCGCCCTTGTCGCAGCAACGAAAGACGCCCTTGCCGATCATCAGCGGTTTATCTCATCGGACTTATCCGCCGGCGATATTTTCGAATTTTCGCGACCGGTGCAGATGCCGGATGGATCGAGAAGCGAAGCGTCATTTCGATTGGCGTTTGCCGCAAGCGGATCGGCTGCAGATTTTTTCCTGTTCAGCTGCCAGCGTGTCAAAGCCTTGCCGGGTGACCGGTCCGCGCTGGAGCGCCATGCGAACGGCGTCACCGGGCTCGCTGAAATCGTCCTGAGCCCGGGCGCGGATCAGAGGGCAGGGGAGCTGGTCGAGGCGGTGTTCGGCGTTTCATCCACTCTGTCTCCCGAGGGTGACACCATATTTGCGACGGCAAATGCGGCGATCAGAGTGACGGAAAAGCCTGCCTTCGGCGACGCGGCGATAGATGCAACCAGCGAAACCGCGGGCGGTTTGCGCGGAACGGGTATCGTCTTTTCCGTTCGCGATCTTGCCGTGACAGCGGCGGTGCTTGCTGCTAATGGCGTGTCGTCAGCAGAAGTGGGTGGCCGTCTGGTGGTCCCCGCCGCACCCGGTCAAGGTGTTGCCTTCGCCTTCGAGGAAAAATGATGAGCGTTACGAACAATCTCAAAGTCACCGCCGGCGATGGCGCCAGCAAGGTTTCCTTTTCCAATAGCGAGCGCATCTCGCTGATCGCCGGCCCCTGCCAGATGGAGAGCCGCGAGCATGCCTTCATGATCGCCGGGGTTTTGAAAGAACTCTGCGACAAGCTGGGCATCGGCCTTGTTTACAAGTCGTCCTTCGATAAGGCCAACCGCACCTCGCTCTCCGGCAAGCGCGGCATCGGTCTTGATAGCGCTATGGAGATTTTCGCCGATCTCAAGAAGGAATTCGGTTTTCCTGTTCTGACTGATATCCACACCGAGGAACAATGCGCCGTCGTCTCCGACGTGGTGGATGTGCTGCAGATTCCGGCTTTCCTCAGCCGTCAGACCGATCTTCTCGTCGCCGCCGCGAAAACCGGCCGCGTCATCAACGTCAAAAAGGGCCAGTTCCTGGCGCCCTGGGACATGAAGAACGTTCTGGCCAAGCTGAATGAAAGCGGCAATCCGAACGTGCTTCTATGCGAGCGTGGCGCATCCTTCGGCTACAACACGCTGGTGTCCGATATGCGCTCGCTGCCGATCATGGCGTCGCTCGGCGCGCCCGTCGTGTTTGACGCCACCCATTCCGTGCAGCAGCCTGGCGGGCAGGGCGGTTCCACCGGCGGTCAGCGCGAATTTGTCGAGACGCTGTCTCGCGCAGCAGTCGCCGTTGGCGTTGCAGGTCTCTTCATCGAGACCCACGAGGACCCGGACAATGCGCCTTCCGATGGCCCGAACATGGTGCATCTGAAGGACATGCCGAAACTGCTTGAAAAGTTGCTTGCCTTTGACGCTGTGGCTAAAGGCTGAGTGGACGACGCGGCTCGTGCCAATCGATTTTAATGGCGGGCGTCCCGTTTCTGCCGCCCGCCGTCATTGTAATTTCTTCGCCATCGTCTAAGACAGGCGACGGAAAATATCTGTTCCATTCCCAAGGGAGAGACCATGACTGCCATTACCGATATCATCGCGCGCGAAATCCTCGACAGCCGCGGCAACCCGACCGTTGAAGTCGATGTGTACCTCGAAGACGGCTCCATGGGCCGTGCCGCCGTTCCGTCGGGCGCTTCCACCGGCGCGCATGAAGCGGTTGAGCTGCGCGATGGCGGCAAGCGTTATCTCGGCAAGGGCGTGGAAAAGGCAGTCGAAGCCGTCAACACGGAAATCTTCGACGCCATCGGCGGCTTCGACGCTGAAAACCAGATCCAGATCGACCAGATGATGATCGCGCTGGACGGTACGCCGAACAAGTCGCGCATTGGCGCCAACGCCATCCTCGGCGTGTCGCTCGCCATCGCCAAGGCGGCAGCCGAAGCCTCGGGTCTGCCGCTCTACCGTTATGTCGGTGGCCCGAACGCCCATCTGCTGCCGGTTCCGATGATGAACATCATCAACGGCGGCGCGCATGCCGACAACCCGATCGACTTCCAGGAATTCATGATCCTGCCGGTTGGCGCGGAAAACATTCGCGAAGCCGTTCGCATGGGTTCGGAAGTGTTCCACACGCTGAAGAAAGAACTGTCTGCGCAGGGCCACAACACCAATGTCGGTGATGAAGGCGGTTTCGCCCCCGGCCTCGAAAGCGCACCCGCAGCGCTAGATTTCATCATGAAGTCGATCGAGAAAGCCGGTTACCGTCCGGGCGAAGACATGTATGTCGGCCTCGACTGTGCATCGACCGAGTTCTTCAAGAACGGTAAATACGTTCTCGAGGGCGAAGGCCGCACACTGGAATCGGGCGCGATGGCTGAATATCTCGCAGATCTGGTTGCCAAGTACCCGATCATCTCCATCGAAGACGGCATGGCTGAAGACGATTGGGATGGCTGGAAGGCGCTGACCGATCTCATCGGCAACAAGTGCCAGCTGGTCGGCGACGATCTCTTCGTCACCAACTCCGCTCGTCTGCGCGACGGTATCAAGATGGGTGTCGCCAACTCCATCCTCGTCAAGGTCAACCAGATCGGCTCGCTTTCCGAGACGCTGGACGCGGTCGAAACCGCCCACAAGGCCGGCTACACCGCCGTCATGTCGCATCGCTCGGGCGAGACGGAAGATTCCACCATCGCCGATCTCGCAGTCGCTACGAACTGCGGTCAGATCAAGACCGGCTCGCTCGCCCGTTCCGACCGGCTCGCAAAGTACAACCAGCTGATCCGCATTGAAGAAATGCTCGGTCCCCAGGCTGCTTACGCCGGCCGTTCGATCCTTCGCGGTTAATTCGCGTTCGGATTTCATGATATGGCCCGCTGCCTGGCGGGCTCGTTTCAGGGGCGAGCGGTATAGTCCGCACGGACTTGATGCGGGGTCCAGCGCGATCAAGTCTTTGATCGCGAAAGACTCTTCTCACAGCGCAGACGCGCTGGGGCTGGATGCCGGATCAAGTCCGGCATGACGAGCGTTCTCTTAACGTCGTTGCCATTCCAGCCCGCCTTCCGGCGGGCTTTTTTCATGTCCAATTGCCGCTCATAATTTAAGGTCAACGGATAGTTAAACAATCCGCTCTAGTCTCAGACTCACGTTACGCGTTTTGAGGCATCTCTCCGGCATGTGGACCAGGCATCATAAAAAGAGACGATTCGGTCGGCTGATCGTTCCAGCCATTACCATCGCTTTTCTTTCCTATTTCGGCTATCATTCGATCCATGGCGATTTCGGCCTTCAGGCAACCGAGCGGCTGGAGCGGCAGCGTATTACCCGGACGGCGGAGCTTGCAAAGCTGACGCAGGCGCGCGTGGCGCTGGAGCGTCAAGTGGAGCTGTTGAGTGACGGTTCGCTCGAACGGGACATGATCGACGAGATTTCCCGGTACCAGCTGAACATGTCCCGAACGGACGAAATCGTCATCATGAACACATATTTCTGATTAACCGAAATTCGGTTAATTCAACATTTTTGATTTATTCACAGCATCTTAGCGTGAATATGTGCCATGCGTTTATAGCATTGCTGCATGGCGCTTTCTTGCATATGGTACGCGCCACTCTATCCATTCAAACGGCAACTCAGGGAGGGATGAATGGCGCCGCGAAAATCAGCGACCGTATCCGGCCGGAAGACAACGGCAAAGTCCGCAACCGAATTCACCGGCAAGAACAGCCCGGACTTCTCGAAGGAAGAAGAGCTTCACGCCTATCGTGAAATGCTGCTGATCCGCCGTTTCGAAGAAAAGGCCGGCCAGCTCTATGGCATGGGCTTCATCGGTGGTTTCTGTCACCTCTACATCGGTCAGGAAGCTGTCGTCGTCGGCATGCAGATGGCGCAGAAGGAAGGTGATCAGGTCATCACCGCCTATCGCGACCACGGTCACATGCTCGCCTGCGGCATGAGCGCCCGTGGCGTCATGGCCGAACTGACCGGCCGCAAGGGCGGCCTGTCGAAAGGCAAGGGCGGCTCCATGCACATGTTCTCGAAAGAGAAGCATTTTTATGGCGGTCACGGCATCGTCGGCGCACAGGTCTCGCTCGGCACCGGCCTCGCATTCGCCAACCGCTATCGCGGCAACGACAACGTCTCCGTAACCTACTTCGGTGACGGCGCGGCGAACCAGGGTCAGGTCTACGAGAGCTTCAACATGGCCGCTCTCTGGAAGTTGCCGATCATCTATATCGTCGAAAACAACCGTTACGCCATGGGCACCTCGACCGCCCGCGCAACCGCACAGTCGAACTATTCGCTGCGCGGCCAGTCCTTCGGCATCCCCGGTATCCAGGTGGATGGCATGGATGTGCGCGCCGTCAAGGCCGCAGCCGATCAGGCGCTGGAACATTGCCGTTCCGGCAAGGGTCCGATCATTCTCGAAATGCTGACCTACCGTTACCGCGGTCACTCCATGTCCGACCCGGCGAAGTACCGTTCCAAGGATGAAGTGCAGAAGATGCGTTCGGAACATGATCCGATCGAGCAGGTGAAGGCACGCCTTCTGGAGCAGGGCTGGGCCAGCGAAGACGAATTGAAGGCCATCGATAAGGATGTCCGTGAAATCGTTGCCGACAGCGCCGACTTCGCCCAGAACGACCCCGAGCCGGATGCATCCGAGCTCTACACCGACATTCTGCTCTGATCGGGAAAGGGAAACCCATGCCTGTAGAAATTCTTATGCCCGCCCTTTCCCCGACCATGGAGGAAGGTACGCTTTCCAAATGGCTTAAAAAGGAAGGCGACAAGGTCACCTCCGGCGACGTGATCGCGGAGATCGAAACCGACAAGGCGACCATGGAAGTGGAAGCCGTGGATGAAGGCGTCATCGGCAAACTGCTGATCGATGCCGGCACCGAAGGCGTCAAGGTCAACACCCCGATCGCCGTGCTCATCCAGGAAGGCGAAAGCGCCGACGACATCTCGTCCGCTGCCAAGAAGGAAGAACCGAAGGCCGAAGCAGCCAACTCGGGTTCTGATGCCGCCGGCGGCAAAACCCGCGAAGCCACCGAAGAGCCGAGCGCTTCCAAGGAAGCCGCGAAGGTTCCGGCAGCACCCAAGATCGACGTTGCCGCCGACCCGGACATTCCGGAAGGCACCGAAATGGTGACGACGACGGTGCGTGAAGCGCTGCGTGACGCCATGGCTGAAGAAATGCGCGCCGATGAAAAAGTCTTCATCATGGGTGAAGAGGTCGCCGAATATCAGGGCGCCTACAAGATTACCCAGGGCCTGCTGCAGGAATTCGGCGAGCGCCGCGTCATCGACACCCCGATCACCGAACACGGCTTTGCCGGCATCGGCGTCGGTGCAGCCATGACCGGCCTGAAGCCGATCGTCGAATTCATGACCTTCAACTTCGCCATGCAGGCGATAGACCAGATCGTCAACTCGGCGGCCAAGACCCTTTACATGTCGGGCGGCCAGATGGGCGCGCCGATGGTGTTCCGTGGTCCTTCGGGTGCTGCTGCCCGCGTTGCGGCCCAGCACTCCCAATGTTACGCCGCATGGTACAGCCATATTCCGGGCCTCAAGGTCGTCATGCCCTATACGGCTGCCGATGCGAAGGGTCTTTTGAAGGCAGCTATCCGCGATCCGAACCCGGTCATCTTCCTCGAGAACGAAATTCTCTATGGCCAGAGCTTCGAAGTGCCGAAGCTCGATGATTTCGTGTTGCCGATCGGTAAGGCGCGCATTCATCGCAAGGGCAAGGATGCAACCATCGTTTCCTTCGGTATCGGCATGACCTATGCCGTCAAGGCTGTTGCGGAACTGGAAAAACTCGGCATCGACGTCGAATTGATCGACCTGCGCACCATCCGTCCGATGGACCTGCCGACCGTTATCGAATCGGTGAAGAAGACCGGCCGTCTCGTTACTGTCGAAGAAGGTTTCCCGCAGTCATCGGTCGGTGACTTCATCTCCAACCAGGTCCAGCGCGCTGCTTTCGATAATCTCGACGCGCCAATCCTGACGATTGCCGGCAAGGACGTTCCGATGCCTTACGCGGCCAATCTGGAGAAGCTGGCGCTTCCGAATGTCGATGAAGTCGTCCAGGCCGTCAAAACCGTCTGCTACAAGTAAGGGGAGGCGTTTCGATGCCTATCAATATCACCATGCCTGCCCTTTCTCCGACGATGGAAGAGGGCAATCTGGCCAAGTGGCTGGTCAAGGAAGGCGACAAGGTCGCTCCCGGTGACGTGATCGCCGAGATCGAGACCGACAAGGCGACCATGGAAGTGGAAGCCGTGGACGAAGGCACCGTTGCCAAACTGGTCGTGCCGGCTGGAACGGAGGCCGTGAAGGTCAACGCTCTCATCGCAATCCTCGCCGCCGATGGCGAGGATGTGGCCGAGGCGGCAAAGGGCGGCGATGCCGCTCCTGCCAAGGCTGAGGCAAAGGCGGAAGCTCCCAAGCAGGATGCCGTCAAGGCGGAAGCGCCGAAGGAAGAGGCTGCCCCGGCAAAGGCGGAAAAGCCGGTTGCCGACCAGCCTGCTGCTTCGTCTACGCCAGCGCCGGTTTCCAAGTCTGGCGAGCGCATCTTCGCGTCGCCGCTTGCGCGCCGTCTTGCCAAGGAAGCCGGTCTTGACCTGTCGGGCGTTTCCGGTTCCGGCCCGCATGGCCGTATCGTCAAGACCGACGTCGAAAAGGCTGCCGCCTCCGGCGGTGCGAAGGCTGCGCCAAATGCCGCTGCTCCATCCGCAGGCACACTGGCTCCGGCGCTTGCCAAGGGCCAGTCGGACGAGGCCGTTCTCAAGCTGTTCGAAGAAGGCTCCTACGAGCTTGTGCCGCATGACGGCATGCGCAAGGTCATCGCCAAGCGTCTGGTCGAATCCAAGCAGACGGTTCCGCATTTCTACGTTTCCGTGGATTGCGAGCTGGATACGCTTCTGGCGCTGCGCGCTCAGCTCAACGCCGCTGCCCCCGAAAAGGACGGCAAGCCGGCCTACAAGCTGTCGGTCAACGACATGGTCATCAAGGCGCTGGCGCTGGCGCTTCGTGACGTGCCTGACGCCAACGTCTCCTGGACGGAAAGCGCCATGGTCAAGCACAAGCATTCGGATGTCGGCGTTGCCGTGTCCATTCCCGGTGGCCTGATCACGCCGATCATCCGCAAGGCTGAGCAGAAGTCGCTCTCCACCATCTCCAACGAGATGAAGGACTACGGCAAGCGCGCGAAAGAACGCAAGCTGAAGCCTGAGGAATATCAGGGCGGCACGACCGCCGTGTCCAACATGGGCATGATGGGCGTAAAAAGCTTCTCGGCTGTCATCAACCCGCCACATGCCACCATCCTGGCCGTCGGCGCGGGTGAAGAACGCGCTGTCGTCAAGAATGGCGAGATCAAGATCGCCAATGTCATGACGGTCACGCTCTCCACCGACCACCGCTGTGTCGATGGCGCGCTCGGAGCCGAACTGATCGGCGCCTTCAAGCGCTACATCGAAAACCCGATGGGCATGCTGGTTTGATCGGAGAGTGAGATGGTGAAGTCGGTCCTCTGCTTTGGCGATTCTCTTACCTGGGGATCAAATGCGGAAACGGGTGGCCGGCACAGCCATGACGATCTTTGGCCGAGCGTCTTGCAGAAGGCGCTCGGTCCTGATGTGCATGTGATCCACGAAGGGCTGGGCGGTCGCACTACCGCTTATGACGATAACACCGCCGATTGCGACCGCAACGGCGCGCGGATTCTTCCGACGTTGCTGCACAGCCATGCGCCGCTTGATCTGGTGATTATCATGCTCGGCACCAACGACCTGAAACCATCGATCCATGGATCGGCAATTGTCGCCATGAAGGGTGTCGAACGGCTGGTGAAACTCACGCGCAACCACATCTGGCAAGTCCCGGACTGGGAGGCGCCTGACGTGCTGATCGTCGCGCCGCCGCCGCTGTGCGAGACGGCCAATCCGTTTATGGGCGCGATCTTTCGCGATGCGATCGATGAATCGGCGATGCTGGCCTCCGTTTACCGGGATCTGGCCGACGAGCTCGATTGCGGCTTTTTCGATGCGGGTTCCGTGGCGCGCACGACGCCGGTGGATGGTGTCCATCTCGATGCTGAAAATACGCGGGCCATCGGACGAGGGCTGGAGCCCGTCGTCCGCATGATGCTCGGACTTTAAGAACAATTCCCGGTCGTGGCGCTGCTCGCGACCCGATAGGACAAGGCAGGATTTCCAATGGCTCAATCATATGACGTCATCATCATCGGTTCGGGACCGGGCGGCTACATTGCCGCGATCCGCGCAGCCCAGCTCGGCATGAAGGTTGCCGTCGTGGAGCGTGAGCATCTGGCCGGCATCTGCTCCAACTGGGGCTGCATTCCCACCAAGGCTTTGCTGCGCACCGCCGATGTCATGCACACCGCCACCCACGCCAAGGATTATGGCCTGACGCTGGAAGGCTCGATCAAGCCGGACGTCAAGGCAATCGTGGCGCGCTCGCGCGGCATTGCAGCCCGCATGAACAATGGCGTCGGTTTCCTGTTCAAGAAGAACAAGGTCGATATCATCTGGGGTGAAGCCAAGATCACCAAGCCGGGCGAGATCGTCGTCGGCAAATCCACCAAGCCGGTGGTTCAGCCGCAGGGGCCCGTGCCGAAAAACACGCTGGGCGAGGGCACTTACACTGCCAAGCACATCATCGTCGCAACGGGCGCCCGCCCGCGCGCGCTGCCAGGCATCGAGCCCGATGGCAAGCTAATCTGGACCTATTTCGAGGCGATGAAGCCGGAAGAAATGCCGAAGTCGCTGCTCGTCATGGGTTCGGGCGCCATCGGCATCGAATTCGCCAGCTTCTACCGTACCATGGGCGTCGACGTGACCGTGGTTGAAATCATGAGTCAGGTCATGCCGGTCGAAGACGCCGAAATCTCTGCCTTCGCCAAAAAGCAGCTCGAGAAGCAGGGCATGAAGATCCATCTGGAAACCAAGGTTTCCAAGGTGGAGAAGGGCGCGAACTCCATCACCGCGACGCTGGAGAAGAAGGACGGTTCTTCCGAGAAGATCACCGCAGATCGGATGATCTCCGCCGTCGGCGTCGTTGCCAACATCGAGGGCATCGGCCTTGAGGCTGCTGGCGTGAAGACCGATCGCGGCTTCATCGTCATCGACGGTTACGGCAAGACCAACGTGCCCGGCATCTACGCCATCGGCGATGTCGCGGGTCCGCCGCTGCTCGCCCACAAAGCTGAGCACGAGGCTGTCATCTGCGTCGAAAAGATCGCCGGTCTACCGAATGTGCATCCCATGGACAAGCTGAAGATTCCGGGCTGCACCTATTGCAATCCGCAGGTCGCTTCTGTCGGTCTCACTGAATCCAAGGCCAAGGAACAGGGCCGCGACATCCGCGTTGGCCGCTTCTCCTTTGCGGCAAACGGCAAGGCTGTCGCGCTCGGCGAAGACCAGGGCATGGTCAAGACCATCTTCGACAAGAAGACCGGCGAGCTGCTCGGCGCACATATGGTGGGCGCGGAAGTCACCGAACTCATCCAGGGCTTCGTGGTCGCCATGAATCTGGAGACGACCGAAGAAGACCTGATGCACACGATCTTCCCGCATCCGACCATTTCCGAGTCGATGAAGGAAAGCGTGCTCGACGCCTATGGCCGTGTGCTGAACGCATAAGTGCCCCGTGATGCCCGGCATTGTCTAACCATGCCGGGTGTCCCATATGTCTCGATGAAGCCTTAAGGCGGGGCTGTTGTTTCAGGGAGCGTGGGAATGGAAAGTGTAGGCTGGATTGCAGCAATCATCATCGGCGGTCTCGCCGGCTGGCTTGCGGGCAAGCTCATGGATATGCGCTTCGGTATTTTCATGAACATCGTGCTTGGCATTGTCGGTTCGGTGGTGGCCGTTGCGGTGCTGCGAACCTTCGATGTCTTCGTACAGGATAGCAGGCTCGGTTATTTCGTCACCTCGTTTCTCGGCGCAAGCCTGTTGCTGTTCATGGCAAAGCTCGTGCGGCGCTGACAAGGCTTCGTGACCGGAAGGGGCTTACGCTTTTTCTGGAATTGTTCTAAAGCATCGCACCAAAGATGTCTGGATCGCCAAGGGCGGTGGAAGCAGGTTTTTATGGTCACTATTCTCGACAGGACGTCATCCGACGAAAAGCGTATCCGCCACCCGGAAAAGGCGCACAAGCCCGATACCGAGGTGATGCGCAAGCCCGAATGGATCCGCGTCAAGGCGCCGACCTCGAAGGGTTACCACGAGACACGCGAGCTGGTGCGCAGCCACAAGCTGGTGACCGTGTGCGAGGAAGCCGGCTGTCCAAATATCGGCGAATGCTGGGACAAGAAACACGCGACCTTCATGATCATGGGTGAGATTTGCACCCGTGCCTGCGCCTTCTGCAATGTCGCGACCGGCAAGCCCAATCCCCTCGATATGAACGAGCCTGAGAACGTCGCCAAGGCCGTCAAGCAGATGGGCCTTTCCCACGTCGTCATCACCTCTGTCGACCGTGACGATCTTGCGGATGGCGGCGCTGAACATTTCGAAAAGGTCATCTGGGCGATCCGCGCCGCGTCTCCGACGACGACCATCGAAATCCTCACGCCAGACTTCCTGAAGAAGCCCGGCGCTCTGGAGCGTGTCGTCGCCGCCAAACCTGACGTCTTCAACCACAATATGGAAACCGTTCCGGGCAATTACCTCACGGTTCGTCCGGGTGCGCGGTACTTCCACTCCGTGCGCCTGTTGCAACGGGTAAAGGAACTCGATCCAACCATGTTCACCAAGTCTGGTATCATGGTTGGCCTCGGTGAAGAGCGCAATGAAGTGCTGCAGCTGATGGATGATCTGCGCAGCGCCGACGTGGACTTCCTGACCATCGGCCAATATCTGCAGCCGACCCGCAAACACCACAAGGTTGAGGCTTACGTCACGCCCGAGGAGTTCAAGTCGTACGAGACGGTGGCCTATACCAAGGGCTTCCTGATGGTCTCTTCCAGCCCGCTGACCCGTTCTTCCCACCATGCCGGTGACGATTTCGAGCGCCTGCGCGCGGCCCGCGAAAAGAAGCTGCTGGTGGCTGCGGAGTAAGCAAGCTCAGGTAGGGCAGTTTCGCGTCCATGGTGCGTCTGTCACTCTATCATTCCGGCCTTAAGACGGAATTTCGCCGACGCGCGTCGGAGCGGCGGCAAGGCTTTTGAGCCCATAGACTTTGGCTTGCTGGATAATGGCTGAAGGCCGTTAAGGCGGAAACTGAAGCTATCCTGATCACTCACGCCATGAGCTTTTCCGGCCGATGCGCGCGCATGCACAGGGCAACGCTCAGCACGACGGCGCAGATTGCGATGGCTTCGATCGATGTCGGCCCGCGCCCTTCCCACAGAAACCCATAGAGCAGCGCAAACAGGGTTTCGAACAGGATCATCTGCCCGACCATGGTCAGCGGGAGCATGCGGCTCATGCGGTTCCAAAAGGCGTTACCGAGGATGGACGCCGTGAAACCCAGCCCGGCGGCGATGGCGGCGAAATGAAGCCAGTCTGCTGCGTCGTGGGTTCCTGACCCGAATGCGAAGGCAGGAATGGCAAGGGCTAGCGCCAGTGCGCCAGTCACAACACCGGTCATCATGTTCCAGTCGTCGGCGCTGACGTCCTTCAGTCTCGAAAGCCAACGCGCGTTACCGACGGCAAAGGCTGTCCAGGAGGCCAGCGCGCCGAGCGCGCAGATGAGGCCGACGACACGGGAGACGTCCAAACCACCGTCGCTCTGCATGAGCGATTGCCACGAAATGCCGACAATGCCGATGGCGCCAAATAGAAGCGACGGCCAGAGCCGGCGTAGCGAAACGGCGCCATGGTCGCGACTGCCGATGATGGTCACGGCAACAGGCAGGAAGCCGATGATGATGGAGGTAAAGGCAACGCCGCTCAGTTTAACGGCAGTCGAGATGAAGACGTAGTAGACGATATTGCCGATCATGCTCAGCCAGGCGAGCGCTATCCACTCCTGTTTGCCGAAGCTGGCTGAAACCTGCCTCATGCGCGGCCCGATAATGGCAAGCGAAATCAGCCCGTAGGTCAGGTATCGCGCCGTTGACAGTTGCAGGGCTGAAAAATCGGGCACGAGTTTGGGGGCGAGAAAGATGCCGCCCCACATAGCCCCTGCCAGCATGCCGTAAAAAACACCGAGACCTGTCCTGTTCATGTCCTGCCACATCCGCATTGCCATCAGCCTGCGGTGTGCCACAGCCGTCACAGGCTGTCTTGACAAAAACTCCTGATGCCTACGGCCGCCGGTTCAATGGATACCGCGGCTGCGACGATAGGCAGCCGGTGTTTCGCCAACGATATGGCGCATCGCGCGGGTCAAAGCCGTCTGGTCTGAAAACCCGGCGCGGAGCGCAATTTCAGCGATTGTAAGGCTCGGGTTTTGCAACAGGGCGCAAACTTTGCGCATGCGAAGCCCGGCCAGCCAGCGGTGAGGCGAAAGCCCGAACTCCTCGATAAACAAGGCATGAAGGCGACTTTCGCTGATCGATACGCAGGTCGCCAATCGATCGATCGTCCATGGAGAGAAAGGTTCTGCTTCCACCAGCGCAGCCAGGCTGTTCAAGCGCGCGCGTATCCCGGTTTTTTCTCCGGCAAGACTGTCGATGAGCAGGGGTGCCCAAAGCCCGACGACATCGTCGCGACATCCGTCTAAGCCGATGACCCCGCGCATAAAGTCGATCAAATGCCGTGTATCCGAGGCAACATCGAGGAATGGATTGTGCGATAGCTTTTCGAGGGCCCGTTCGGAAATCCTATGTTCATCGAGCTCGACCACCAGCGAACGGTTGCCCGCCGTCTCACGTTGCGCATGGGACGTTCCGGAGTGAATGAAGACCCCGCGTGCGCAAGACAGTTCCTCCTGCCGGCCAGCGACATCGATCCACAGACGGCCGCGAACCGGAAGAACGATCTGCACGAAGCCGTGTCGCTCGTCGGGCCTTTCCTGCCGGTAACTTCTGATGTGGGCCGATGCGCCTGTCATCACACGATATTCCATGGTGCAAAGAAATGGCCGCCTCGGAAAGCGGCCCTTCAGCATCTGATTATGACATCGCCCTGAAGTAAGTGCCAGCCGCCTTTGTCAGTCGGCCATAACGGCCCTAACGATCAAACATCTTCCTTGGCGGTCGACTCGCCACGCTTGCGCTTGCGCAGAACCGGCTTGTTTTCTCTCGCCTCGCATTTTGCGACGTCGATCAGATAGGCAAGCATGGGCATTTCGTTCATCGATGCCAGTTGTTTGGCGGATTCGAGAAGGTTGATGATACTGGAAAAATCGTCCATCGGCTCACTCAGTGGCTCAAAGCGTTGTTTGTGGGTCTGTACCCAGAGATGAAGAGGCGCGGGGAAATTGGGAGGGCCCGGCGCGTTTGCATCCAATGGGTGTAATATTAGTCGCAATTAAATAGCAATCCCAGGCGAGGGGTTGCAATAGTCAATTTTCCGTAACCGCCATGCGCCGCCGTCATGGTACCGGATTGCGCGGCGGTAACTGTTGAACACGCGGATGAGGTCACGGACAATGCCGAACTACCTTGATGCTGCCGAAGAAGCCGCCGGAATCATCGCCAAGGCGCAGCGCATCATGGTCGTCGGCTGTTCTGGCGGCGGCAAATCAACGCTTTCGCGCAAGCTTGTACAGCGTTTCGGCTTTGAATACATCTCGATGGACCGGGAGATTTTCTGGCTTCCCGGTTGGCAAGCCCGCCCTCGGCCCGAACAGCGTCAGATCATAGCCCGCATCGTTTCCCGCGAACGGTGGCTGATGGACGGAAGCAATCCGTCGTCATTTGATCTGCGTTTGCCCCGAACTGATATCGTCATCTGGGTCCGTATGCCGCGCTGGCTTTGCCTCTGGGGCGCAATCAGTCGAATCATCAAGGGATTTGGCAAAGCCAGACCCGAGATGGCCGACGGTTGCCCGGAAAGGCTCGACGGCGCATTTCTCCGCTACATCTGGAATTTCGAGAGGCGTCACGCACCGATCTTTGAGAGAAACTTCGATCTTTATGGGCCTGATGTGCCAATCTGGCAGGTGAAAAGCAGAAAACAGACGCGTCGCCTCCTTGATCTTCTGCATATCGAGGATTAACTGCCGCTCATGCCCAAGTTTGAAACGCATCGTTTTGTCAAACATTCTCCAGACCGCATGTACGACCTCGTGGCGGATGTGGAGAAATACCCGCAATTCCTGCCCCTATGCGAGGCTCTCACCGTCCGCTCCCGCAAGGAGAGGGATGGCAAAGAGCTACTGGTGGCCGATATGACGGTCGGGTACAAGGCGTTTCGCGAGACCTTTACCACACAGGTTCTGCTAAACCCCGCAGAACGCGCGATCGACGTGAAATATATCGACGGCCCGTTCCGGTATCTCGACAATCGCTGGCGATTCGAGGCGACGGAAAACGGCTCGACGGTGCATTTCTTCATCGATTACGAATTCAAGAACCGGCTGCTCGGCGCGGTCATGGGCTCCATGTTCGACCGCGCCTTCCGTATGTTTGCCGAAGCCTTCGAAGCACGTGCCGATAAGATTTATGCTGACACGGCCTGATTGATCTCGGTCAGCATTTCAAGCGCGGTTCTGACCGTTGCCAGCCTGACAGCCGTGCGGCCGATGTCGCCGTACCGCATCTCACGGTGCAGGATCGTCCCGCGGCGGGACTGGGCGGCAAGGTGAACCAGACCAACGGGCTTATCGACGGATCCGCCGCCTGGACCGGCGATACCAGTGACAGCCACCGCAAAATCGGCCCGCGACCGAAACAGTGCGCCGTGGACCATCTGCAGCGCGGTCTCTCGCGACACCGCACCGAAAACCCTCAGTGTTTCAGGAAGCACACCGAGCATGTCCATCTTCGCCTCGTTGGTATAGGTGACGAACCCACGATCAACGACGGCGGAAGAACCGGCAATGTCCGTCAGAGCACCGGCGATCAAGCCGCCCGTGCAGCTTTCCGCCGTCGCTACCATGAAGCCGCTGGCACTGAAGTCCGCGATGATCCGCTGCGCGATGTCCTCAATCTCTGCCGGAAAGAGGCTCACAACGGTCTGCCTTTGTACACGACCGTGGCCGTGGCGATCGCTGCGATGCCCTCGCGGCGGCCAACAAAGCCGATCGTCTCATTGGTTGTCGCTTTTACCGAGCAGCGCTCCAGCGCGATGCCGAGCATGTCGGAAAGCGCTTCCCGCATGGCCTGCCGATGCGGCCCGATCCGCGGTGCTTCAGCGATCAGTGAGACATCGGCATTCATGATCGTGCCGCCATTGTCCCGCACCACCTTGGCCGCATGTTCGAGGAAAATGCGCGAGGCGGCCCCCTTCCATTGCGGATCGGAGGGCGGGAAGTGATCGCCGATGTCGCCGGCGCCGCAGGTGGCAAGCAGTGCATCCGTCAACGCATGCAGCGCCACGTCGGCATCGGAATGGCCTTTCAGTCTCTGATTATGTTCGATGAAGACGCCGCATAGGGTCACGCCATCTCCGGCCTCCAGCTGGTGCACGTCGTAGCCATTGCCGGTGCGAACGTCCGGCAATCCGAGAGAAAGCTTTTCATCGGCCATGGTGATATCCCGCTTGAGTGTAAGTTTGACATTATCGACCGACCCGTCGGTCAACATCACAGGGATGCCAGCCCATTCGGCAATCGATGCATCGTCGGTGAAGTCCGTTTTGCCGGAAGCAGCAGCGGCGCGATGGGCGGCCAGGATGTCGCGATAAGCGAAACTCTGCGGTGTCTGCGCCGCATAAAGCCCCTGCCGGGACACCGTCTCCACGGCGTGTCCGT
>NZ_JBQYSN010000065.1:0-29468 GCF_052686535.1 Agrobacterium sp. DKPNP3
TGTTCAGCGCCTGCGCTTCGCGGGCCAGCGAATGGCTGGCAGCGGTCTGCTGTTCCACCATGGCCGCATTCTGCTGCGTGCCCTGATCCATTGTATTGACGGCCGTATTGATCTCCTGAAGGCCCGTCGCCTGTTCGCGTGCGGCAACGACGATTGCGCTCACATGGGCGTTGATCTCTTCGACTTCCGACACGATGAGCTCGAGAGCCTTGCCGGTTTCGTCAACGAGATTGACGCCGTTTTCCACCTGCTGGCTGGAGGCGCCGATCAGTGTCTTGATTTCCTTGGCGGCATTGGCGGAGCGCTGCGCCAGTTCGCGAACTTCCTGCGCAACCACCGCAAAACCCTTGCCGGCATCACCGGCGCGGGCCGCTTCCACACCAGCGTTCAGCGCGAGCAGATTGGTCTGGAAGGCGATGTCATCGATAACGCCGATGATATTGCCGATTTCGCCAGACGATTTTTCGATTTCGCGCATGGCGGCGACGGCCTTGCGAACCACAACGCCGGATTTTTCAGCGCCTGCACGGGCGCGCTGGACCAGATTTCCGGCATCTTCCGCGCCGCGGGCGCTATCACGAACGGTGGTGGTAACTTCTTCGAGCGCCGCGGCGGTCTCTTCGATGGAGGCCGCCTGCTGTTCGGTGCGGCGCGACAAATCGTCGGCGGCGGAGAGCATTTCGGCGGCGCCGGCATTGATGGCGGCGGCGTTTTCACCGACCGTGCGCAGTGCCTGCTGCAACTTTTCGACCGCGCTGTTGAAGTTTACGCGCACCGGATCGATCGCAGGCGCAAATGGTGTTTCGATGCGATAGGAAAGATCGCCATCCGCCAGTGCGGCGAGACCCTTGCCGAGCTCGGCGCTGGCAAAGGCGCTGGCGGCCTCGTCGCGCGCCTTTTCTTCCTCATTGCGGCGGCGTTCCGCCTCGGTTGCGGAGCGCATGCGATCCGTCTCGCCGGCAAGGCGGGCTTTCTCAAGTCCGGCTTCCTTGAAGACCATCACGGCCTTTGCCATCTTGCCGACTTCGTCTCCGCGATCCGTTGCGGGAACTTCCGTGGTGAGATCGCCATCGGCAAGCCGGCTCATGGCCGCCGTCATGCCGACGATCGGCGTCACGATGGAACGCGACAGCGCCCAGATCAGGATCACGGCAAGAAGGCCGGCAACGGCACCGCCGCCCAGAAGCGCATATTCCAGATTGCGCGCGGCAGCCTGCTGTTCGACCGCATAACCGGTGGAGAGGGTGTTCAGCTGTTCCTTGATTTTGGCAGCGGCCGCGCGGAAGCCGTCAAGCTGGCCTTTCGCCTGGTTGCGGCCGATTTCAATGATCTCGGAAATCGGGGCTTCAGTGGTCTTGCGGGCAGCGAGCTGGGGTTCCGCCAGTTCCTTGAAGAAGACGGTTGCGGATTTCTCCATATCGTCGATGGATTTCAGAATTTCGGGCTCGCCGGCGGCCAGAGTGCGTGCCTCGTTGAGCTTCTTGAGCATCAACTCGCGCTGGGCGAAGACATCATTATAGGTGCTGTCACTGCGAAAGAGCAGGAAGCCGCGCTGGTTGACCGCCTGCTCCAGCATCGCGGCGGTGGCGCCATCCACGGCATGCATGATGTTGTTGGTGCGGTTGTTTTCGATCGCGACACGCTCGCTCCCCAGCGTTTGCCAGAACACGACCGCGGACGCGAGCAGACACACGCCCATCAAGGCACAGAAGGTGGCTATGAGCTTCAGGTTAATGGGGAGATTTTTCAGCGACATCGCAAACTCTCTCGGCGACCCGATGCCTTCGAGCAAGAGGCTGCGCGGCAAAGGTCGCAATTTCAGGAATGGGAGAAGATGCCATCATGGCGGGTTCCGAAGGGCCGCACGGGCCTGGCCACACCCTGCAATACAAGCCTTTATATTGGATTAATCTGATATGCGGATTTTGCGGCGCAAAAGCCGCATAGGGCGGTCGCGCAGGCGCTGAAGGCGCCTGGGCGTGATAAATCGCTTGCATCGGCGAAGTTTGGCGGTCATTGACACGGGACCATGTCCAAAACACCTGAAAATGAACGGCTTGACCAGCTTCTCGTCTCGCTCGGCCACTTTGCCAGCCGCTCACGCGCGCGCGACGCGGTGTCGCGCGGCACCGTGAGCGTCAACGGCAAGATCGTTACCAAACCCAGCCAGACTGTCGCCGGAAATGCCGAAATCGCCATCAGCGACCCGGCGCAGGCCTATGTGTCGCGCGCCGCGCTCAAGCTTGTTGCAGCGCTCGATCATTTCGGCCTCGATCCCTCCGGCCGAGACTGTCTCGATGTCGGCGCATCCACGGGCGGCTTTACCGAGGTGCTGCTGGAGCGCGGGGCAGACCATGTCGTCGCCATCGATGTCGGCCACGGGCAAATCCACCCAAGGATCGAAAACAATCCACGTGTCACCAGTCTCGAAGGGTTGAACGCCCGGTTTCTGACGCCCGAGGATATCGATGAAAGAGCGGTCGGCTTCATTGTTTCGGACGTGTCCTTTATTTCGCTGAAGCTTGCTCTTGCCCCGGCACTCGAACTTGCCGAGCCGGGTGCACTCGCCGTCCTGCTGGTCAAGCCGCAATTCGAGGCCGGGCGGGACGCCATCAGCAAGGCCGGGCTTCTGAAAGAACCGGAAACCGCGCCCGCCGTGGCGGCAGAGCTTGAACGCTGGCTTATCGAGGACATGGGGTGGAAAAGCCTCGGCCTCATTCCGTCGCCGATTGCCGGTGGCGATGGCAATGTCGAATTTCTTCTCGGAGGCGAAAAGCCATGAGCACGCAGACCGTTACCATCAAGAGCCTCGGCGCGCAGGGCGATGGCATCGCCCACTGTCCCGAAGGGCCGGTCTACGTGCCCTTCACGCTGCCGGGTGAAACCGTCGCGATCGCGAAGGTAAAGGACCAGGGCGCCGTCATATCGATTACCCAAGCCTCCGCGGACCGGCGCGAGCCTGCCTGCCGCCACTTCGGCCCCGATGGCAAGAACGGCACCTGCGGCGGCTGCTCCCTGCAACATTTCGCAGACCAGCCTTACCATGCCTACAAGCGGGAACTGGTCGTTTCGGCGCTAAAATCGAAGGGCCTGACGCCCGATGTCGGGGATCTCGTCATCTGTCGTCCCGGCGAGCGCCGCCGCGCGGTGTTTGCCGCCCGCAAGACCGAGAAGGGCCTGCTGCTTGGTTTCAGCCAGGCGAACAGCCATCACATCGTCGCCATTGAGGAATGTCCCGTCACATCGCCGGGCATCGTCTCCCGGCTGGATGCTATCAAAGCCATCGGTCTTTCCATGGTTGCGAACGCCGAACCGTTCCGCATCACGGTTCTCGAAACGCTTTCAGGCCTCGATATCGCTGTCGAGGGCATCAAGTCGGTCAGTGACAAGCAGCGCCGGACGCTCACGGAGACGGTTCTTGCAATGCGCGGCATTGCCCGCGTTTCGCTCTCGGGGGAAATCCTGATCGAACCGCAAAAACCGATCATCGAGTTCGGTGGCGTGTCGGTATCGCCGCCCGCCGGCAGCTTCACGCAGGCGACCAAACAGGCCGAAGACGCCATGGCCGAACTCGTGCTTGCCCATGTCGGCAAGTCCAAACGCATTGCCGATCTCTTCTGCGGTTCCGGCACCTTTGCGCTGCGGCTCGCCCGCATCGGCAGAGTGCATGCCGTGGAGGCTGAAGACAAGCCGTTAAAGGCGCTGGATTTCGCCGCCCGCAACACGCAGGGTCTGAAACCCGTCAGCGTCGAGAAGCGCGACCTTTTCCGCCGGCCGCTGATGACAAGCGAACTCAAGAATTACGACGCCGTCGTCTTCGATCCGCCGCGCGCCGGCGCGGAGTTCCAGTGCAAGGAACTGGCGCGCAGCACAGTCAAGAAGATCGTTGCCGTCAGCTGCAATCCGCTGACGCTGGCGCGCGACCTCGCCATCCTCACGGAGGGCGGCTATCGCATCACGCGCGTGACCCCGGTCGACCAGTTTCTGTGGTCGCCGCATGTGGAAGCGGTGGCGACGCTGGAGAAATAATCACCAGGCTGTATCGACCGTGCCGCTGCCGACCACACCGGAGCAGCGGCAGGCGCCGCCAACGCGCCCGCGCTCCAGCGGGCACACATAGGGCCGACGGCGATTGGCGCTATCGGGCGGGGTGATGACGCAGACAAATTGTGCGCGGCGCTGGTGGTCGCGAGTGTTGCGGGAATAGAAATTCGGGCTGTCCTCGTCCGAAGACTGCGCCAGAATGACGTTGTTACTCGCGACCGGCAACGGCGTGATCGCTGCTGCCCCTGCGGCAGCCGCGGCGGAAAAAAACACGGACAGGGCGAAAACGACGTGACGCATGCGAGAAGCCTTCGGATGGAGGTTGCGATCCAGTTTTGCTGGACCGGTTGTACCGACCATACATAATAGGCGTGCGCAAAGACAGCGGCTTCAAACGCTCGACGATGCCGACTGTTTCTTCTCTTCGAGGGAGGAGAAGAAACCTGCGGCGCGCTGCCAGCAAAGAGCGAATTATTGTCTTCCTGTGGCTCAACGACGCATGAAGGCCTCGAAGGCAGCGCGTGCTTCGGCGCTTTGCAGCTGCGCGATGAAATGGCGACCTTCTTCTTCGATGCGTGCCATGATCTCGTCCCGGTTGCCGCGCACGAGATCGCGGGCGATCTTCAGCGCCTGCTGCGGTTTGGCGGCAAGGCGGGTGGCGAGCGCCAGCGTTTCGGTTTCTACATGTTCTGGTCCAACGACTTTCCAGATCAGCCCGGCCTGCAACGCCTGCTCGGCGGAAAGGCCCTCGCCCATCGCAAGCAGGGCGAAGGCGCGCTGGTGTCCGATGAGTTTCGGCACAAGCAGGCTGGAGGCCGCTTCCGGAACGAGCGCGAGATCGACGAAGGGCGTCCTGAACAGGCTGCGGCCGGAGGCGACCGTGAGGTCGCAATGCAGGTTCAGCGTCGTGCCGATGCCGATGGCGAGCCCGTCCACGCCGGAAACCAGCGGCTTTTCGAAGGCAACCAGCGCCTTCAGAAGGTCGAGCGCCGCGAGTTTGCCCTTCCCGCCCGACATAGCGAAGGCGAGGAAATCAGCCATGTCGTTGCCGGCAGAAAAGCAGCCTTCCGTGCCGAGAAAGGCAACGACGCGGATGTCGGGATTGGCATTGGCGGCGTTGAGCGCCTCAGCCATGCGCAGATACATGGCATCGGTAATGGCGTTTTTCTTCTCGGGCCGGTTGAAGCGGATGGTCAGAACCTCGGGCGCATGGCCAACCGGCTCGATAAGAATGTGATCGTCCGACATCTGAAACTCCTTACGCCAAGAGGGAGCGCGCAGCGGCAAGGCTTGCAGCCCCTGAGACTACACGGTCCTTCAGCGCTGCGGTTTCCGCCAGCAGGTTTTCCGCCGCGAAGCGGCATAGCGCGGCACGATGTGCGCCCCTGCCATCGTCGACGGCGGCCAAAGCACCCTTGGCAAGATAGGCACCAGTGAGCGCCAGCCCGAAGAGACGTTGATAGGCCGTCGCGCCCGCAAGTGCGGTTTCGGTTTCGCCCGCCTTCATGCGATCGAGAAGCCAGTCGGTCGTCGTTTCAAGATCGGTCAGGCTGGTCTCGAGATAGCGGGCCGTCGCGCCGAGATCGTCGCGGTTCGAAGCGGCCGTCCGGGCAGCTATCTCGTGCAGTTCGGCGATGAAGCCGCGCACCTGCGCGCCATCGGAGAGCGGCAGCTTGCGCAGCACCAGATCGATGGCCTGAATGCCGTTGGTGCCTTCATAGATCGGCGCGATGCGGGCATCCCGCAGATACCGCGCAGCACCCGTCTCCTCGATGAAGCCCATGCCACCATGCACCTGAATGCCCATGGACGCGACATCGACGCCGGCATCTGTCGAGAAGGACTTCGCAATCGGGGTAAGAAGGGCAGCGCGCTCCTGCCAGTGAGCGCGCTGCCGGGCGTCTTCGCTGGCATGCGCCATGTCAATGGCGTGTGCGCAGCTGAAAGAAATCGCCCGTGATCCCTGTGTCAGTGCCTTCATCGTCAGAAGGGTTCTGGCGATATCGGGATGTTCGATGATCGGGCTCATGCCGGAACCCTGCCAGCCGGGCGCCTTGCCCTGCGTGCGCTCTTTTGCGTATTGGACCGCCTTCTGCGTCGCCGCTTCGCAGATCGCCACGCCCTGCATGCCAACGGCAAGGCGGGCGTTGTTCATCATGGTAAACATACAGGCAAGACCCTTGTTCTCCTCGCCGACCAGCCAGCCGAGCGCGCCTTTTTGATCACCAAATTTGCCGTCTCCGAAAATCATCGTGCAGGTGGGCGAGCCGTGAATGCCAAGCTTGTGTTCCAGCGAGTGGCAGAACAGGTCATTGCGGCCCCCCGGCGCGCCGTTTTCATCGGGCAGAAACTTCGGCACCAGGAAAAGCGAAATGCCGCGCGTGCCCGCCGGTGCATCCGGCAGGCGGGCGAGAACGAGGTGGATGATATTATCGGCCGCGTCGTGTTCGCCCCAGGTGATGAAGATTTTCTGGCCAAAGATACGGTAGGTACCGTCGCTGTTTCTTTCCGCCCGCGTCTTCAACGCGCCAAGGTCCGATCCCGCATGCGGTTCGGTAAGGTTCATGGTGCCTGTCCACTCGCCGGACACGAGTTTCCGCAGATAGGTGCGCTTGAGATCATTGCTGCCGTGGGCGACGAGGGCCTCCACCGCGCCCATTGTCAGCGTCGGCGCCAGCGCAAAGGCCATGGAACCGGAATTCCACATTTCAAGCGCTGCGACGTTGAGCATATGCGGCAGGTTCTGGCCGCCGAATTCTTCCGGCGCGGTCAGGCTGTTCCAGCCCGCTTCTGCCCAACGGCGATAAAGATCGGCCCAACCGTCAGGCGTTGTGACCTTGCCGTCTGCAAGCGTCGCGCCCTGACGGTCACCGATATCCGCAAGCGGTGCAACTTCTCCCGTTGCAAAACGACCGGCTTCCTCAAGAATGGCATCAACGAGATCTTCACTGAGGTCTCCCAGCACACCCTGCGAGAGCGCGTCTTCAAGACCCGCTACATGCTTGAGTGTAAAGGCGATATCATCCACCGGCGCGCTGTACATGCTGCCTCCTCCCGAAGCTCTTGTATCCTGCTACTGACTTCGGGCTAAATGATTTTTACGTAAACGTCAATTTGAAAATTCCCGCGACTTCGAGGGGATTGTTATAAAACTGTCATGTGAATTTGCTCAGCATGCGCAGACAAGCGCCTCGCCGCTGCCGCCCCACGACCGGAACGACGACGCCTCCTCTCTTTCCATTCAGCCGGTCAGGACTGTCACGATGGATCTCATAACACCTGCCATTCCCGGCCTTGTCTGGGCCTATCATTTCCATCCAGGCAACGCCCCGTGCCGGCGGCTGGCGCCCGATGCCGGTTTCGAGGAGATGGCTGGATATGCGGGGTTCTACTGGCTGCATCTCAACCTCGCCGACCAGCGCGTTGCGGGCTTCCTTGAAACCATCGTCGGCCTCGACCCGGCCGCAAGGGCGAGCCTCACCACCCATGAGACACATCCCTCCATCGTCGTGGAGGAGAAATCTCTCTATGGCACGCTGGTCGACTTCCAGCGGGAGTTCGACCAGGAAACGCGCAATTTCGGCTGGCTGCATTTTGCCGTGAGCGATCGCTTCATCATCACCACCCGCCTGCAGCCGCTGCATTCGGTAGACCGGTTGAAGGCAGCAATCGACAAAAACTCCAATCGTTACCTGACACCGTCGCATGTATTTGAAGGTCTCGTCGCCGAATTCCAGCGCTCGCTCATCAATCTGGTGATGGAGACGACCGAGGAGCTGAACGCCATCGAAGATCTTGTTTATGACAGCGAGACCCGAGACGAGCGCCGCCGGCTTGCGCCGCTACGCCGCACGGTGGTTCGCCTGCACCGCCATTTGCGCACCGTGCTGACTTTGATGCGGCGTGCCTCCGCCGCTGACGAGGACGAAATGCCCGCTGGTTTCGAGGACGTCGCCTCCCGCCTGATGGGAAGGCTGGAAGCTGTCGACCACGACGTTTACGCGCTGCAGGACCGGGCACGACTATTGCACGAAGAAATCGATTCCAAACTCTCGTCAGAAACCAATCGACATCTCTATATATTGTCGCTGATGACCGCATTTCTGCTGCCGCCGTCGCTGGTAACAGGCTTTTTCGGGATGAACACGGATGAACTGCCGTTCACGGTCGGCACGGGCGGCACCATGGCGGCCAGTATCTTCATCGTCATTTCAGTGGCGCTGGCATGGTTTGTGTTGAAGCGCGCGCGCATCCTCTGACAGCAAAAAAGCCGCCCGGCGACGACCGAGCGGCTTCTTCAATTCTGGTTCGCCTGTCTATCAGCCGTAAGGCGAATAGCAGGTCTGGCGTGGGCCATGATAGGGCTGGAACGTGTTGCTATAGGCATCGTAGGACCGGTAGCGGCCATAGCACCAGTTGACATGCGCCTGATTGAGACCGCCGCGACGGATCGGGCGATATTCGCGATACACCGGACGCGGACGGTATTCTGGCACCGGGCGATATACCTCGCGCGGCTGCGAAATAGCGCCGCCAATGATGGCGCCCGTTGCAAAGGCTGCAAGCGGGAACCAGTAACCGTCGTGATGACGATAACCCGGTCGGTAATCCCGGTAACCACGATGGCCGCGGTACCAGCCACGTCGATCACCCCAGCCATCACGATCGCGCCAGTATTGGACGTTGACGATATTCTTGCTGGCGTCATTGCCGGTGGTTTCGACTGCCTTCGGTGCCGCCGGCAGCGGCATGGCCGCTTCTGCCGGCACAATCGCCCCTGCAACCACGATTGCAGAAAGACCGACAGCCAGTATATTCCTCACATAGCTTTTCATCTGACTTCCTCCATTCACGACGGTCGACAGGCCGTAAGACGTGAATTTCTGTTGTTCTGTTTTCCGCCTTTGTACGGGCGGCGTCGTATACCTCTACAGCCTAGGGACGTATGGCTGAACCTACGATTAACGGCCCGATCACGCTTCGTTTATCAAAAACCCGGCGTTTGCGGGCGCAGACAAAAGCCCGGTGAAAACCGGGCTTTTGCTTTTGCAATTAGCGGCTGTAGGGCGAGACGCAGACGCGACGCGGACCGCTGTTCGGCTGGTACGTGTTGTCATAGGCGCGGTAAGAGCGCCAGCGGTTCTGACACCACGACACATGGCTGCCGCCATAGGCCGGCCGCGGCTGCTGCATCGCGCCGCCGATAATGGCGCCTGTAGCGAAAGCAGCAAGCGGGAACCAGTAGCCATTGTGGTAACGGTAGCCCGGCCGACGGTCGCGATAGCCGCGGTGGCCATTATAAAAGCCGTCGCGGTGCGGAGGCGGGCGACGCATATGGCGGCCATCCCAATGGCGACGGCGATCCCATTCACGATATTGGACCGGCACGACGTTTTCAGTCGCGACAGCCGGCTTGGTCATCGGAACCGGTACCTGAAACGCCTGCGATGGCGTGAAGCTAGTGAAGAACACGACTATCGCGGTAGCGACGCTCGTTGTCCGGAAATTCAGCATGATCTTCCTCCATTTGCTTTGACGCCTTTGTCAGCGCCTTTCACCGTGCTCTTGTCGGAGATCAGGGAGCCCCCGCCCGAAAAGAATTCGATGACGTGCAAACGAGTTTCGGAAAATTTGGTTCCAGCTAACTATCCGGGCAAAAGAGGATGGAGCGAGACGCCGGTGGCGTCAGGCCTCCACCTTGACGTCGGTTAACGGCCGCGAGCAGCAGGCAAGAATGTAGCCTTCCTCGATTTCCTCATCGAGAATGCCGCCATTATGGTTCATCTCCACTTCGCCGGAGAGCTTCAGCACCCGGCAGGTGCCGCAGATGCCGGATTCGCAGGCAGCACCGATGCGCACGCCAGCGGCGCGCGCCGTCATCAGCACCGTCTGCCCTGGCTGGCAGGCCAGCTCCTTTCCGGAAAGCGTGAAACCCACCATCGACAACGCTTCGCCATCAGCACCGGTGAGAACTGTTTCTCCGACCGACACCGGAGCGGCCGGTGCAAAGCTCTCCTGATGGAACCGGCTCATATCGAAGCCGGAGGCGTCGAGCATCGAGCGGACGGCGGCCATGAACGGTTCCGGCCCGCAACAGAAGACGGTCCTGTCCATGAAATCGGGCGCCAGAAGCGCGATCTTGGCCTTGTCGACCATGCCTTTCAGGCCGGACCAGAGGTCGGTGCGGCCACATTTTTCGACAATGAAGCCGAGCGACAGGTTCGGCATGAAGCGGGCGAGATATTCCAGCTCATGCCGGAAGACGATATCGCCGGGGGTACGCGAACAGTTGATGAAGGCGATGTCGCTCTGTGGGGCGCGGTCGCTCATATCGCGCACCATCGACATCATCGGCGTGACGCCGGAACCGGCCGAGATGAAGAGATATTTGTCGCCGGGGTGCTTAACGTAGGAGAAGTCGCCAAGCGGTCCGAGCGCCCGGATTTTCATGCCGGGCTTCAGATTGTCGAACATCCAGCGCGTGCCAATGCTGGTGGCCTGCGCCTTGACCGTGACCGAGAGCGCATAGGGCCGCGACGGGCTGGAAGACAGGGTGTAGGTGCGGTAAAGCGGCTCCGCACCCACGGGCAATTCCAGTGTGACGAACTGGCCCGGCAGATAACGGAACCAGTTCTGATCCTCGGAGCGGAACAGAAACGTCATAACGTCGGGTGTTTCCGGCGTCACTGAAATGCATTCCAGCAGCTGGAGCTTGTCGCTCCACGGCTTCATCTCGTCTATGTGCTTGTACGTCACAACCATATTCATCTTCACATTACGCTACAGCCGAGAGCCGGGCCTTGTCGCCGGACAGCCGGTCGACCATGAAATCGGCATACCAGTTGACGAACTGCATCACACCGCCTTCGTCTTCCATGGAATATGGTCCGGGCTCGTAGGCAGGCGAGCGAATGCCGAAGGCGTTTTCCTCGACGATGCGGCGGTCCTGGTCGTTGGTCTCGTTCCAGACGTGGGTCAGGTCTTCGAGATCGTAATCCACGCCTTCAACGGCATCCTTGTGCACCAGCCATTTGGTGGTGACCATGGTTTCCGTGGCGCTGAGCGGCAGCACGCGGAAGGAAATGGTATGATCGCCGAGGAAGTGGTTCCACGTCGTCGGGTAATGGAACAGCAGCAGAGCCCCGATGTGGCTTATGCTGACATCGTCAGACAGCGGCCGACGCACGGCACGCTTGCCGGACATGGTGTAGCTTTCGGCCTCACCGATCAGCGGCATCCGTGCAACGCGGAACTGGCCCTTGGGGTCGATCTTGAAACGGCTCGGCAGGCCGGCGGCCTCGCAGCGAGCCCAGTGACCACCGATTTCGGGGTCGCTGGCGCCGCCATCCGTTCCCGTCACGCTGGGGTTTTCAGGATAGGTGCGGCAGAGTTCCGGGTGGTTTGCAGCGCAATGGTAGCACTCGCGGTTGTTTTCCCAGACGAGCTTCCAGTTGCCCTTTTCGATGATGGTGCTCTCATGGGCGACCTTCGCCTCCCAGATGCGGTGCGGCGCCATGTAGCTTTCGACTTCCTTGCGCATCGGCTCGAAATCCGCCGGCTGATCGGCAAGGCAGATGAAGACGTAACCGGCAACTGTCTCGCAGGCGACCGGCTTCAGGCCGAAATCGCCCTTGTCGAATTCCTCGCCCATGTGCCGCGCGAAGAGGAGCTTGCCGTCGAGATCGTAGGTCCACTGGTGGTAAGGACAGACCAGACGGGCCGACTGACCCTTCTGCGTGGTGCAGACACGGGACCCGCGATGGCGGCAGGAATTGTGAAAAGCGCGGATCCGGCCATCGCGACCACGAACGATCACGACGGAATAGGCGCCGACCTGCACGGTGAAATAGCTGCCGGACTTCTGCACTTCGCAATCATGGCCGACGAACAGCCAGTCGCGATACCAGATCGTCTCCATATCGAGCTTGAAGTAATCCGGGTCCGTGTAGAAGGGCTGTTCCAGGCTGAAGCCTTCGCGGCGGTTTTTCAGCTGGCGCAATACGGTATCACGCAATTCCATGGCCAAATCCTCGATCAAACCGCTTTGCCCGGCACCATTTGCGGGGTTGCGGAAGCATGTCCTCATCTAAACACCGGCGGTCATTTGCGGCAGCACAAACAGCGACATTACCTTCCGCATTGGCGACAAATTGCGACATGCGCAATTCCCCCGTCTGAAGCCTGTTCCACCGGGAAATCCGGCGGCTATTCAATGCCGCAGATAACGTCGCAATATGACGCATCATGTCGCGCTCGTTGCCGTTCACCCGACAGAAAACGGGAGGCGGCGCGCAACGGAGTATTAACGCGCCCTAAACTATCTTGTCGCATCGACAGCAACGGGGACGCTTCCGGTGGAGAAGGCGACACGCATACGCTATTTCGATGCGAGCAGGCATTCGATCACACCCATTCGATCGAAAACGGCGCATTCAGACTTTCTGCGCACCGGCCGTATAAGCCGTTACGAGGAACGCTGGCTGCCGCGCGAACGCGTCTATTACAGCCACGAGGAAGTGGCTGCGCTGACCGGTCGCAAGCTCGAGGCGGCGGCCGATGCCACGCATAGCCGCCTCAACGCCTTTCACGACTCCATCCGTTTCCCCAAAATGGTCTTCCACCATCTTTTGAACGACCGTCCGCATCTTGGCTATTGTCACGTCACGGCGGCGAAGACCAGTTTCGATGCGGAGCGCCATGTCCTCTGGTCCTTCTATTTTGCGAATTTCTTTGCCGAATTGAGCGGCAACGACAACTTCTTCGAAAACATCGATGCGCGGTATTCCCGCATGTATTTCGCCGTTGCGATCAACGCACTTCCGGACCGGCCTGTGGCGGTCGATACATCCTTCCATCGCGGCGGCCTGCTGTTCCAGACCCACGACCCGCGGGTAGCGCTGAAAAACGTGCTGATGCTCGGGGCGCGGTCCGAAGAGATGCGCAAGATCATCAGGGCGATATAAGGCAGGATTGCGCTTTCCATTCCGGCCCGAAATGCGCTATTGAGCGGCCTGAAAGGCAGCATCATGGCGCGTCATATCAACATTGAAACCGAGCGGGATACCGCCCTGCAGGCATCTGTTGCCGAGCTTTCCGCCGGGCGACCCATCGCCCTGCCGACGGAAACGGTCTACGGCCTCGCCGCCGATGCTACGAACCCGGCGGCAATTACCAGCATATACGAGACAAAGGGCCGGCCGCAGTTCAATCCGCTGATCTGCCACATGGCCGATCTCGCCATGGCAGAACGTTACGCGGTTTTAGACCCGGTATCGCGGACGCTCGCGGAGGCATTCTGGCCCGGCCCGCTGACGCTGGTGCTGCCGCTAAGACCGGGGAGCGGCATTCATTCGCTGGCGACGGCCGGGCTCGATACCGTCGGCATCCGTGTTCCCCAGGGTTTTGCCGGCGATCTGATCCGCCACTTCGACAGGCCGCTCGCGGCCCCGAGCGCCAATAGTTCCGGCAAGATAAGCCCGACGAGTGCCGCCCATGTGGAAGCCGACCTCGGCCAGAAGATCAATCTCATTCTCGATGGCGGTGCCGCCTCCGTTGGTGTTGAATCCACCATCGTCAAGGTGGAAGCGGATGGCCGGGTGCGGCTGCTGCGCCCCGGCGGCATCGTCACCGCGGAGATTGAGCGTGTTGCCGGTCTCAGGCTGGAACGGCCGGAAAAAGCCTCGGCCGCCATCGAGGCCCCGGGAATGCTTGCTTCGCATTACGCGCCGGGCGCCACCGTGCGCCTCAACGCCACCTCGGTTCTGCCCGGTGAAGCGCTGATCCGCTTCGGCGGCATCGCCATATCAGGCGAGGAGCGGGCGCATGCCGTTCTCGATCTTAGCCCCGCTGGCGATCTTGCGGAGGCTGCGGCCAATCTGTTCGATTATCTGAAGGCCGCCGATGCGAGCGGTGCGGACACGATCGCCATCACCACCATTCCCACCCATGGCCTCGGAGAGGCGATCAACGACCGCCTATCCCGCGCCGCCGCGCCGCGAGGCTGACGTCGCTTACCCGCTTCGCCCCCGTTTTAAAGACAGCGAGATGCCCATGACGACCACCGCCATCCCCTCCTCCGAGCTCCTCGACCGCTTCACCGCCATTGTCGGCGAAAAGAACGCGGTGCGCGACCCGGCGGAAATGGCGCCGCGCCTTGTCGAAAACCGCGGTCTTTATCGTGGCGCTTCGCCGCTGCTGCTGAAGCCCGGTTCCGTCGAAGAGGTCTCGGCCATCCTGAAACTCGCCAGCGAAACCGGCACGCCCATCGTGCCGCAAACCGGCAATACCGGCCTTGTGGGCGGCCAGACGCCGCGCGCCGATGGAGGCGATATCATCCTGTCGCTGGAGCGAATGAACCGCGTCCGTGACATCGACCCCGTCGCCAATATCATCGTCGCCGATGCCGGCTGCATTCTTGACGACATTCACAAGGCCGCGGATTCAGTGGAACGCATGTTTCCGCTGTCGCTCGGCTCTCAGGGTTCCTGCCGCATCGGCGGCAATCTCGCCACCAATGCCGGCGGCACGGCGGTGCTGGCCTATGGCAACATGCGCCAGCTCTGCCTCGGGCTCGAGGTGGTGCTGCCGACAGGCGAAATCTGGAACGGGCTGCGCCGGCTGAAAAAGGACAATACGGGCTACGATCTGCGCGATCTCTTCATCGGTTCGGAAGGCACGCTCGGCGTCATTACCGGCGCGGTGCTGAAGCTTTTCCCCAAACCGCTTGGCCATCAGGTCGCTTTTGCCGGTCTTGCCTCGACCGGGGACGCTCTGAAACTGTTCGAGATGGCCTCCAATCTCTGCGGCACGGCGCTGACCGGTTTCGAACTCATGCCACGGATCGGCGTCGAGTTCACCGCCAGACACATTCCCGGCGTGCGTGATCCTCTGGAACAGCGCCATGACTGGTACGCGCTGATCGACATCTCCACCTCCGATTCGGCCGAAACGGCCGATACGATGATGCAGTCGCTGCTGGAGCGCGGATTTGAGGCGGGGCTGGTTCAGGACGCGGTCATCGCCGCATCGGAGGCGCAGAGACAGGCGCTCTGGCACATGCGCGAGAGCATGTCGGATGCACAGAAGCCAGAGGGCGGCTCAATCAAGCACGATGTTTCCGTTCCTGTGTCAAAAATACCGGAATTCATGGCGACGGCGGAAAAGGCCGTGCTTGCCGCCATTCCCGGCGCCCGCGTCTGCGCCTTCGGCCATCTTGGTGACGGCAACATCCATTACAACATCTCCCAGCCCGTGGACGCCGACAAGGCAGAATTCATCGGCCGCTGGCGGGAGATGAACGAAATCGTGCATGGCATCGTGCTGTCGCTCGGCGGCTCGATTTCGGCCGAGCATGGCATCGGCCAGCTGAAACGCGACGAACTCGCCGCCATCCGGCCCGGCATCGAAATGGAGCTGATGCGGCGCATCAAGCATGCCTTCGATCCTGTTGGTATCATGAACCCCGGCAAGGTCCTGGCGGGGTGACCACCCGCGCTAAGCCAGCGTCCGTAGCGCCCAGGCGGGCGCCAGTTCCGCATTCAGGCGGCGCGACTTCGTCCCGGCTACCAGTTGCGTCAGGCTCATGCCCGGCTTTGCGATGGACAGCGCTTGTTTTTTGGGGAGGAGATAGCCGTTCTCCAGTGGTGGCGTGCGGCGCAGCATGCGGCTGAAGATATTCCGCCGATGGTATCGCGACGGCGAAAACCGGGCAGGCTCAGCGCAGATCGCGACATACTCCAGAATTTCGTCGATCCAGCCCGCCTGCGGGCGCGCACCGGGCTCGATCAGCAACAGCCACCCGCCACGCGCCGACTGCACGATCTCCTCAATATTCCATTGCCCATAAAAGCGGCAGCCGGCCGCATCCGCGACGCGCGATGATCCATCGCGCGACCCGTGATCGAGGATAACGACGTCGCTTACAAGGCCTTCCACGGCTCCGGTAACAAGCGCAGATAGCGTGTGCGCCAGCTCCGGTTCCTGATCCCGGCATTCCATGATGACTGTCAACATAGGCTTAGCTCTAACGCATCGCACAATAAATTGCCACTGGGCCAACAAGGGGAAAATCCGCGTCTCGTTACACCGGCTCAGGCCGGTCCTTAATAGCGTTTAATGAACCAACGGGTGGGGCGACCCATCCAGGAACGGCCTTTTCTTGATTTTTGTTCTTGTATTGTTCTCATTGATGATGTAGGAATTTAATCATTGGAAGGGCGACTGACTGTCGCTTCCGAAGGACACGGTTTAGGGCGTTGAGCGTGCCTTTTGCGGCGCGTGGCGCTCTGGGAGCATCCAGATGAGAAACCATACGCTTGACGGGCAGGCTGCCTTTCAGCCAGGCCATATGCCTGACATGGCCAATGCGATCGCCGATGCATCCGGCCTGCGCATCGAGATCGATCGCCGTCGCGGTCGGGGCGCCGGACTGAACCCCGATGGGCGCTTCGAAGCGTTGCAGCGCGAGGTTTTCGACGACGGATGGCAGACGCTCGAGGATATGCCAGAGTTCCGCACGGAAGTGCAGGTGGAAAAACCGCGCAGCATCATCACCCGCAACGAGTCGCCAGACATCCCCTTCGACCGTTCCATCAACCCCTATCGCGGCTGCGAACATGGTTGCATCTATTGTTTCGCTCGGCCGACGCACAGCTATATGGGGCTTTCCGCCGGGCTCGATTTCGAATCGAAGCTCTTCGCCAAGCCGGATGCCGCGAAACTTCTGGAGCGCGAACTGGCAAAGCCGGGTTACAAGCCGCGTGTGATCGCCATCGGCACCAACACCGACCCCTACCAGCCGATCGAGCGCGAATGGCGCATCATGCGGCAGATACTGGAAGTGCTGGCAGAGGCCGATCACCCCGTCGCTATCGTCACAAAATCAGCGCTCATTAAACGGGATATCGATATTCTCGGGCCGATGGCCAAGAAGGGGCTCGCCAAGGTCGGCATGTCCGTGACGACGCTGGACCGCAAGTTGTCACGCAACATGGAGCCGCGCGCCGCGACACCTGAAAAGCGGCTGGAGGCCGTGAAGGCTCTGACAGAGGCCGGCATTCCCGTGGCCGTGATGATGGCGCCCGTCATTCCAGCCCTTAACGATCACGAAATCGAGCGCATTCTCGAGGCTGGCAAGGCCGCCGGCGCGACGGAGGCTTCCTACGTGCTGTTGCGCCTGCCGCTGGAAGTGAGCCCTCTGTTTCGCGACTGGCTGCTGCGCACCTATCCCGACCGGTACCGCCATGTCATGTCGCTGGTACGATCGATGCGTGACGGTAATGATTACGACGCGGAGTTTGGCAAGCGCATGAAAGGCGAAGGCCCCTATGCCTGGCAGATCGGTCGTCGTTTCGAAATGGCGACGAAGCGGCTTGGACTTGTCCGACGGGCCATTCACCTGCGCGACGATCTCTTCGTGCCACCCGGTGGTTCGGGCGTGCAATTGTCGTTGCTTTGAGAGCCGGACGCTGAAAGTGACTGGGGGTAATCGATGCACGGAAGAATTCAACCTCGCCTTTGGTTTCAGCCGAGGATCTTATTCGAGCGCGATAGCGACTCCCGGCTCCAGCCCGATGAGGCTGTCGAACAGGATGGTAACTCGCCGACAACAGGAGGCTTTTTGAGCCTCTCATAAACGGAATTCCAAAAAGATGAGCAGCAACCTTTTCACCTGTTGCTCTCGATGACATGCCCGGCTGGTTTCCCTGGCCCGCCGGACACAGCCCCCGGATCCGCCGCCTCGCGTGCGATCGTTTTCCTCCGCCGCCCCATTGGAGGATCCAGGTCATGACGACCTTAAGGGCACGGTGAGCCACGCCCCTTGACCCCGGCTCCCCGCGCCTGTCATCGCCCGCTTCCGGGGGCTTGCAGGAGATCGGGTGTGTATGCGAGTTTCGCCGCATGAAACGCACGGCCACACCCGATTCTCCTGCCCTTTTCGATCTCGCCGAAACCGGCCCGGATTTCTCGTTCGAACTGGAGGCAAAAAAGAAAGGTCTCTGGCCCGTCGCGGGTACGGATGAGGCGGGCCGGGGACCGCTTGCCGGCCCTGTGGTTGCGGCCGCCGTCATTCTCGATCCCGATAATATCCCCAAGGGTATGGACGATTCCAAAAAGCTGACAAAGCAGAAGCGAGAGAGCCTGTTCGTCCAGATTATGGAAAGCTCGATTGTTTCCGTCGCCTCCTCCGGCCCAGGCCTGATCGACACGATGAATATCCTGCGCGCCAGCCTCGACGCCATGCGCCGCGCCGTGCTCGGCCTCGAAATCCCTCCTGCCCTCGTGCTGGCCGACGGTCGCGACCGGCCACCTGGCATCACCTGCGAATCCAGGGCCGTCATCAAGGGCGACTCCCGCTCCCTCTCCATCGCCGCCGCCTCAATCGTCGCCAAAGTGACCCGCGACCGGATGATGGAACGCGCCGGCGTGGTGCACACATCCTATGGCTTCGAAGGCCACGCCGGCTACGGCACGCCCGCCCATCTACGCGCAATCGAAAGCCACGGGCCTTGTCCGCTGCACCGCATGAGCTTTCGGCCGCTTAAGCGGGAAGGATAGTGGCCGGGTGATGCGGCTCCACCTAAAACTTCCGCCATCGACGCAGACAAGTCATGGACCCGTCTCGGCAACACCATTGGTTTTCAACCAACTGATCACCGCGTCTGCATTCTTTTCCGGCGGGTGCACGGGATAAAAGACATGCCTGATAACACCGGCCTGGATGATCATCGTAAGCCTTCGTAACAGGATCAGGCCACCGGCGTGGAACCTTGGTAAGCCAAGGGCCGATGCAAGGAGAAGCGAATGATCGGAAAGAAGCGGGAACGGAAGGTGGAGCCGTTCCGCGGCTTCGCGTTGATACTCCGTGGTTTGGGTCGACAGGCCGAATAGATGACTGACACCCAATTCTTTTAATTCAACGAAATGGTCTCGGAACGCGCAGGACTGCGGTGTGCAACCTCTCGCGCCGGGGATCGCGTCCCACCCGTCAAGTGCTGTCCCTCCCGGAGGGCTCGTCCGAGGATAGGCATAGACCACGGAAAGCCCCGGACTGCAAAGATCCACGGTAGTTCCATCTGTCGCCTGCAAAGCGATGCGTGGCACTTCCATTCCAAGCAGGTGATCCGCGCTTCCATCGTCTTGGGGCTTCAGTACGGTACTATCATTCTCCGTCACATTCATTGCGGCCTCATCTGTCGTTACTGGTCGCGAGGATAAACGCGGTATCTTCTATCCTACCGGGGTGGGCATAATAGCCAAAGTCCCCATCTCCATTCTCGGATGATCAACAACATTCTTCAGACACACAGTATCGCGATACAAGGTACCGTCGGACTGTATAATTGGGTGACACAGCGATATTGTCGAGAAGAGGCATGACGAACCTTTCAGATTGATCGCCAACCGCGTCTGATAGGATTGAGAATCGCTAAGATTTGCACGCGATCGGCCACGACAAGACTAATTTCGCCTTGGACAGAAACCCATCGTGTTCGGACTATCGCTCCGATGAAGATTCTTGATATGGAAGCGCCCCTATAGGCCGCACCCCGTAGGTCTCATAAGCGCTTTGCATTCTTTCACTCTCACTGCGTTCGGGAAAGAGCTTGTAGCTTGGCGCCCAGATTCGGGAAACGCGGTCGATTTTGACCGCGATGACATTCCGGATTGGAAAATCATCGCCTGCCATACGGCGCAGATCGACACTAAACGCGTCAAAATCGGCGTCACTGGGAGCCAGAATCGTGGCGTGGCCGGTGAGTTTGAAGCCTTTCTGACGAAACACGTCAATGAAGCTAACGCACACTTTTGGTCGGGCTAGAGCGTTGTGAACGCTATGCGACGACGCGATATCGGCGATGACGATGTGGTCGTCACCGTAGCTGGTGAATATCTCCTTTGGCGTTACACTGGGCGTACCATCGTCGTCGATGGTTGCCAGCCAGCAGAGCACTGAGTTCTGCAGGTCAACTTTGATCGCATCGTTCATTTTCATGGCTTTCCTCCCGTTTTTGCGCGATGGCCCCGAGCATGATGGGTCATATCATCCGGCCTGCCCGCTTATGGTCGAGAAGATGGTGCTCGCTTCAATCGATATGAGCAGCGCAAGCGCGAGCGCCACGAAACTCGCCACAACAAAGGCGGCGGCGAAAATCAGGCCCGACTTGATGAGGCCAATGCGGAGTTCGCCGCGCAGCCAGCGAATTTCCGCCTGGGCGTACCAGAGGGCGGCAATTGCAACGATCATGAGACCGAAAGTCATTCCCTGTCCACCCGGCATGGTGACCACATCCAATCCGAGGACCAGGATCAGCGTAAAGGGTGCTGTTACGTAGCATTGACTGAAAAATGGACGTCGCAACGAGTTGCGAGTCAAGCGCATCTTTCTCAAACGCAGCGCAGCGACCGCCATGCACAGAGGATAGACGCTGAATATGACCCCTCGCGCAATAAGCAGGTTCGACCCGGAGCCCAGTTGCCTGGCCGCGAGGTTGGCATCGAATATCGAGGGGAGCGATGCGGTGAGCGCTTGGGACAGAAGCAACGTTATCAGCAGAAAGAGCGGCGGGCTGAGCGTATCGTCATATTGATCTTCAAGCCGGTCATCGAGTTCCGTATCGGCATAACGCATCATGCTGAGTGGACTGACGACGGATCGCCACATGGTCATCGGATAAAACACAAGCCACGAAACCAGCTCATAAAGCAGCTCTTCGAGGGATTTCAGTACCTTCATGAAATCCAAACTTCGACCTCCGTCACTCGTGCATCCACCACCTGACGATGCTAGCAGCGCAAACGAGGGCAGTCACCATCGTCAACATGCGTGAGGCAGATGATCAAAAGAAAACCCCTCACAGCGGACTGGAGGGGTTTCCAATTTTATGACCATCCAAGGCCTTATGGTCGCGTGTTAGTTCAGCTTCGACTTCACTTCGCCGATCGTGGCGGTGAAAAGCTTGGCCTTTGCGGCGGCCGTCGTCTTTTCGGCCAGCAGCTTCTCGGAAGCGGCGATCGCGATGTCGACGGCGGCGGCGCGGACGGCGCCGATGGCGTCTTCTTCGGCCTGCTTGATCTTCTGTTCCGAAAGAGCCGTGCGGCGGGCGACGAATTCTTCCGTCTTCTGCCTGGCTTCTTCGGTCAGTGCTGCTGCTTCGCGCTCTGCGGCTGCAACGATGCCGGCGGCTTCAGCTTCAGCTTCCTTGCGCTTGCGCTGATATTCGGCAAGCAGGTGCTGGGCTTCTTCACGCAGGCGCTTGGCTTCGGCCAGCTCGTCCTGAATGTTCTGTGCGCGCTCGTCCAGAGACTTGGAGAGCATGCCCGGAACCTTCAGATAAGCGATCAGGACGAAGAAGAGAACGAGACCGACGAGAGCGAAAAATGATGCATCAAATGCCATGTCAGGCTCCCTTCACGTTCGAAGCGGCCGCAATCGCTGCCTTCACGTCCGTGTCCTTGACCTTGGCGCCAACCAGCTGGTTGACGATTGCGGTCGCGGTTTCCTCGGCGATTGCGCCGACATCGGCGAATGCCTGTTCCTTGATACCTGCAATGCGCTTTTCAGCGGCGGCAAGCTTTTCCGCCAGACCGGCTTCGATAGCGGCGCGGTCGGCATCGGCCTTGGCTTTAGCGGCGTCACGGGCCGCGGCGCCGATCGAGCTTGCCTTGGCGCGGGCTGCCGCGAGTTCTTTTTCATAGGTTTCGACGGCTGCGTCAGCTTCCGCTTTCAGCCGTGCCGCTTCGTCGAGATCCTGTGCAATGCGTCCGTGACGGTTTTCGAGAATGCCGCCAACGCGCGGAACGATGACCTTCTGCATGAGCAGGTAGAAAAGGCCAAACGTAATCGCCAGCCAAAGGACCTGCGATGCATAAGTAGACTGGTCGAACGGCGGGAAAACGCCGGAAGAACCGTGCTCGGCGCCATGCGCTACACCGGTTTCCGTGTGCGTGGCTTCCGGTTGCGGCTGGCCAACGGCCGGAGTTTCCGTATGCGTTTCACCTACGGTCGGTGCTGACTGGGCATAAGCCTCGGTCACGAACATGCTCACCTCCAGGGGGACTGCAAATGCGAAGGATCACGGCACGCTATCGTTGCGGGCCGTGATCCAGACCTGATGCCGTTATCAGACAGCGAACAGGAGAAGGAGAGCAACGAGCAGCGAGAAGATGCCCAGAGCTTCCGTAACGGCGAAGCCGAATACCAGACGGCCGAACTGGCTGTCGGCAGCAGAGGGGTTGCGCAGTGCGCCGGACAGGTAATCACCGAAGATACGGCCGAGTGCGAGGGACGTACCAGCCATGCCGAGGCATGCGAGACCTGCGCCGATGTACTTTGCTGCTTCCGCTTCCATGTGAGACTCCTTGAGATATAGGTTGTTGCGGCTGTTTTTGACGCCCGTTTCCGGGGCCAGCGACTTTACTTCTCAGTGACCACCATGCACGGCGTCGTTCAGGTACATGCAAGTCAGTACCGCGAAGACATAAGCCTGCAGGAAGGCAACGAGAAATTCGAGAGCGGTCATGGCGACCGTCATGATGAGAGGCAGGACTGCGCCGCCGACGCCGAGCGCGCCGAGCGCGCTCATGGAGGCGACGAAGCCTGCGAAAACCTTAAGCGTGATGTGGCCGGCCAGCATGTTCGCGAAAAGACGGACGGAAAGGCTGATCGGACGCGACAGGAAGGAGATCATTTCAATCGACGCCACAAGCGGCAGAAGCGCCTTGGGCACGCCCGAGGGGGCAAAGATGCCGAAGAAATGCAGGCCGTGCTTGTAGAAACCGTAAACGACGACCGTACCGATGACGAGGCAGGCGAGCGCGAAGGTAACGATGATCTGGCTGGTGACCGTGAAGAAATACGGGAACATGCCAAGCAGGTTTGCCGTCAGCACGAACATGAACAACGAGAAAACGAAGGGGAAGAACACCATGCCCTTTTTGCCGGCGCCCTCACGCAGCATGGAGGCGATGAACTCATAGGACATTTCGGCAACGGACTGCATGCGGGTCGGGATAAGACCGCGGTTCGACGTTGCGAAATAAAGGAAACCCGAAGCAGCAGCCACGGTCGCGACCATGAAGAGCGACGCATTGGTGAAGGAAAAATCGACGCCGCCAATTTCGATCGGAATGATCGGCTGCACCAAGAACTGATGGGTCGGATCGTTTGCCACCGGCTGCCCTCTTTACCTGTCGCCGCCTGTCGCGGCATCTCAACTGTAAGGAAAAACAGCCTTAAAGGCCGCGTTTTCCACCCTCGTCCTGTCTGTCCGCTTTCTCCAGCAGCGGCGGCTTGGCCACCGCTCCGGTCGAGCGCAACACATTCAATACGCCTGCGCAGAAACCGAGAAGAAGAAGAACAATCATCCCCCACGGCGACGTGCCGGCAAAATAGTCCAGAAGATAACCCAGCATAGCGCCGACCACGATGGCCGAAATGAACTCCGATGAGAGCTTTACCGCCATCGCAAAGCCTTTCCGGCTTTCCGCAGCATTTGTCTCCGCCCTCACTTCCGCCTCATCATCCGCCTTCACCTTTGCCAACTCGTCGGCTAGGCGCTTGCGGCGCTCGTCCAGACTATCGTCACGGTTGCCAGTCATCTTAGAATCCCACCCATTTTCTCCGTTCCAGCCATGCCAGAACCCTTTGGAGTTGTAAACGGTGACGGATTAAGCCTGTTCCAGCCCGCTCTGAAGTCGCGCGCAACATAGTTTTAGGGGCTTCTCTAGTCAAGGCACAGATGACGGTTGTTTCAGCACAAATTAATGATGCAAAAACAATGGCTTGACTCAAAATCCCAGTTTAAGGGCGATGTTTCGCGGGGGAATCGGCATTTTTGACACGCAAAATGCGACAAATTGACGGTGGTATCAGCTCCAGCCGCCACCATAGGTACGGTAAAAGACATGCAGGCCGATTCTGCCGACCTTCTTCATGGTCTTGCCCCAGGCCGGACGCACATAGACGGCGTGATAATGGGTGGCGGAGCCAACTTCCTTCAGCCAGATCTTGCCAGCCGTGGTCGCCATCGCCACTTCGCGCGCCATCTTCCAGTGGCGCTCGGAATTCACGCGGTCCTTGATGTTATCGCAGGCGAAGGAGAACTGGCAGCGGTTGCGCCAGTCCTTGTTCTGGTAAACCACGCCGCAGATGGTTTTCGGATAAGCGGGATTGCGCACGCGGTTGAGGATGACCTGGGCCACCGCGGCCTGACCTTTAACGGACTCACCGCGCGCCTCGAAATAGATGCCCGACGCGAGACATTGCTGTTCGGCCGGAGAGAACACGGCTGCCGGCAACGGCGTTGCGGCCCAGGCGTGGTCATCAGGGTTGATCTGCGGCACGAAGCGGCCGGTCTCCGGCTTTTTAAGAATGGCGTCGAATGGGGATTCGCGGGCGAAGTCCGGTTCGGCCGGCGCATAGGCGGTGGCGAGAATGTCTGGCGTGCGGTTGGTAATGAGTTCGGCCAGCATCGGCGAGACGCTCTTATCCGCCTTCTTCTCGTCGCGGCGGAAATAGAAGGAGGCGAGTTCGATATCCTTGCCGCGCTTCGGTTTGACGAAGGCGGTGCGATCCTTGCGCTTCAGCGGCTCTATATCCAGCATCGAGGTGCGCTGCAGCACCGAACCGGCGGTGAAAGCCTTCGGCGGCTGCATGATTTCGGTGGCGACGATGCGGCCCTTCTTGGCGGCACGGTTGACGCGTTCGCTGTCAGGCGTTGTCGTCTCACCCTTCTTGTTGGTGACGAAAGCAACCTTGCTGCCGTCCGGCAAGGTCATGCCGCCGCCATGCAACGCCTCGTCCCCCTGCGCATCGTTGAATGTGAGGGAGGCATTGTGCGTGGAGCCGGCCGGAGAGGCGGTCAGCACCATGCGCCATTGTTCGCCGCCTTTATCCAGGCCTGCCAGTAGCGAGGCAAGATCCGCCCGCGCGGCAAGCGAAGGAAAGACAAGCCAGGCAGCAAGGCCGAAGACGACGGGTGACGTCCAGCTGGACGCCCATCCCGGAAAGGACGTGGGGGACCGACGACGCATGACTTTTTTCGAACGCAAAACCAGCACTCCGAACACCGACAACCGAATTTTCTACAGGTGTTCGAGAATCTCTTATTAACCTTGATGGATGGTTAACGCCGAAAGGGAAGATGTCTTCACGTTAATGTGTGAGCATATTCTGATGCCGAGGTCTGAAGTCGATTTCGCATGTGCCGATCATAACGGCCAAGCAGAACATCTCCACATCCGTCATTCCAGCCTCGAGCCGCAATCCAGCGGAGACGCGTCGGCGCGCGTAAAGACCCCTTTCAGCCCAAAGACTTGGGCTGGCTGGATACCGGCGGCATGACGGAGAGAACGAGATCGCCCAGCTACAGTGAGGGCACGCCTACCCGTCACACGACGACGTGTGAACCGAGTTCCACCACGCGGTTGGCGGGCAGGCGGAAATAATCCGAGGGATCGGCGGCGGTTTCGGCGAGCGCGATGAACAGGCGGTTCTGCCAGCCCGGCATGCCGGACTTCGGGTCCGGCACCAGCTTGCGGCGGCCGAGATAAAACGAGGTCGACATGATGTCGAACTTGTACCCGGTGCGGCGCAGATAGCCCAGCGCCTGTGTGACGTTCTGGGTTTCCATGAAGCCGAAATGCAGTTCGACCACGGCAAACCGGTCACTGAGTTTCGTCAGCGTGTAGCGATCTTCAGGATGAACGCGCGGCTGATCCTCGGTGCGGATCGTCAGGATGACGTTCTTGTCATGCAGCACGTGGTTGTGCTTGAGATTGTGCAGCAAGGCGGCTGGGGCTGCGTCCGGATCGCCGGTGAGGAAAATCGCGGTGCCAGGCACACGCACCGGCGCATGAGCGCTTTCCTTTTCAACCGAAGCAACGAAAGCCTTCAATGGCACGTCACCACGACGGGTTTTTGCGAACAGGATTTTCGAGCCGCGCTGCCAGGTCGTCATGATGATGGTGAAGGCGATCGCCAGGAGCACCGGCACATAACCGCCATCGTGGATTTTCAGCAGGTTTGCCCCAAGGAAAATCAGTTCCAGCACCAGAAGCGGCGTCAGCACCGCAAGGGCAAGCCAGATCGACCATTGCCAGCGCTTGCGCACGAATTCGAAGAACATCAGGCTGGTGACGACCATCGCGCCGGTGACCGAAATACCGTAAGCGGTCGCCAGCGCATCGGAACTCTTGAAGGTCAGCACCAGCGCGACAACGCCGAACAGCAGGATCGTGTTGACGGCCGGCAGGTAGATCTGCCCGGTGTTGGTCTCCGAGGTGAAGAGGATTTCCATGCGCGGCAGGTAGCCGAGGTGGATCGCCTGACGAACCAGCGAAAACGCGCCCGTTATCACTGCCTGGCTGGCAATGATGGTGGCGGCGGTGGCCAGAATGACGGCGGGCAGGATCGCCCATTGCGGGAACATCAGATAGAAGGGATTGGACATCGCCGCCGGGTCCTTCAGAACCAGCGCGCCCTGCCCGAGATAATTCAGCGTCAGCGCCGGAAACACCAGACAGAACCAGGCCCACTGGATGGGGCGGCGGCCGAAATGGCCGAGGTCTGCATAAAGCGCTTCCGCACCCGTGATCGTCAGGAACACCGCACCGAGAACGACGATGCCGTAAAAACCTTCATTGGCCAGAAACTCCACCGCATGCCAGGGATTGAAGGCAAAGAGAATGCCAAAATCGTCTGCGATATGGATGAGGCCGGCACCGCCCATCACCAGGAACCAGACCGCGGTGATCGGCCCGAAGAATTTCGCGACCGTTCCGGTGCCGTGCGACTGAATCGCGAAGAGGCCAATCAGGATGCCGACCGAAATCGGAATGATGAAGGCGTCCATTTCCGGCGTGACGAGTTTCAGGCCTTCCACCGCCGAAAGGACTGAAAGCGCCGGGGTAATCATGGCATCGCCGAGGAACAGCGCTGCACCGATGAGGCCAAGCACGATGAGGACGCTGCGATGCGTGCCGGCGGTCTTCATCAACAGCGCCAGCAGCGACAGCGTACCGCCTTCGCCGTCATTGTCGGCGCGCAGCAAAAGCGTGATGTATTTAAAGGTGACGATGATCGTCAGCGACCAGATCATCAGCGATGTGAGGCCGATGACTTCCTCCTGCGTCACGCCGTCATAGGCGATGGGGCGCAAGGCTTCGCGAAAGGCGTAGAGCGGGCTGGTGCCGATATCGCCATAAACGACGCCGATGGAACCAAGGATGGCGGCATAGAGCCCCTTGTTCTTGTGCGCGTCATCCGCATCCGGCTTCTCGGCAACATCCTTGTCAGCGATCTGGGACATGATGATCCTGGCTCCTCAGAGCCAGCCCTTCCAACGAAAAAAGAGAAACGGGATGATTGCGGACAGCACCATGACGATCAGCGCAAGTGGATAACCAAATGTCCAGTTCAACTCCGGCATGAGCTGAAAGTTCATTCCGTAGATGGAGGCCACCAGCGTTGGCGGCAGGAACACGACCGAAGCGATCGAGAAAATCTTGATGATGCCGTTCTGCTCGATATTGATGATGCCAAGCGAGGCGTCGAGCAGGAACGTCAGATTGCCCGAAACGAAGGAGGCATGTTCGTTCAGCGACTGGATATCGCGCCCGATGGACTTGCCCTGCTCCCTTGCGCCCTTGTCCGCGCTCGCCTGAGCGCTGGTGGAAAAGAACGTTTGCAGCCGCGCCAGCGATGCAAGACTGACGCGGACCTTCGAAATCAGCCGATGATAGGCAGCAATATTGGTAAGACGATCCTCGAGATACCGCGGCGCCTTGCGCTTGGACCGGGCCTGGCTACCGAGAATATCCGCAGCGAGATTATCGATCCCGGCGACCGAATTTTCAAGAATTTCCGCCGTGCGGTCGACAATGGTTTCGAGCAGCTTCAATAGCAGCGCCGTGCCGCTGCGCATCTCATGGGGCGCGCGGGTAATGGCAGCGATGAAAAGATGGAAGGATTTCGGCTCTGCATAGCGGATCGTCACCAAACGATTGCCGGCCAGAACAAAGGCAACGTCGGTCAGGCGCGGATCGTCCGAATCCGCCTTCCACACCAGAGACGCCGTCATGAAGACATTGGCGTCTTCCATATAGAGGCGGCTGGAGGGCTCGATATCCTTCAGGTCTTCGCGTGTCGGCAGCTCGACGCCCAGCAGCTTTTCCACATGCTGCTCTTCCGCCCTGTCCGGATTGACGAGATCGATCCAGACGATGTCGTCGGGAATCGGTCCGGAGCCGTCGTGTGCCGACAGGCTGATCGCCTCGCAATTGGCGCGATAGGCTTTTATCAATCCGTTTCTCCGCTCCGCATCGCAGGCTTACCGCAATGCTGCTTAACATATCCTGTTTGCGGTCGGCAAACCTTTGGACGACACTTCAGGGAACGACGGAACGAGCGGGATCACCCTATCCCGAAAGCCCGATGGACCAAGAGCCAAACGGCGCAGGCGTATGCGCCCAAAGCGGAATGCAATCAAGCAATATTTTTTCGCAACAGCATTGCAGGCGAAGCATTTCTTGAGCTCGCATCCAGAAACGCTTTCGTGTACCTCCGGATAACCTTCTGTTTTCGAACATCTATTTAAAGAAGGCAGATGCGTCGCCAAGTTTTTGCCATGCCCAGCGCGTTATTCGAAAACGATCTTCGGCGCGGCTTTTCGCTCGCTTGTTCCGATGCGCGCCCAGACTTTTTCAGCGATATCGCGATAGATCGCAGCCTGCGGACCGTTGGGATCGGCGACGACAACAGGCGTTCCCGCGTCCGACAGTTCGCGAATGGAGATGGTGAGCGGCACCTCGCCGAGAAAGGGAACCCCGATCCTTTCAGCTTCCGCCTTCGCGCCGCCATGGCCGAAAATATCGTAGCGCGCGCCCGTGTCCGGGGCGATGAAGTAGCTCATATTCTCCACGACGCCGAGGAGCGGCACCTCTACTTTCTGGAACATGGTGATGCCCTTGCGCGCATCGGCGAGCGCCAGATCCTGCGGCGTGGAGACGATGACGGCCCCGGCGAGCGGCACCTGCTGGGCGATGGTCAGCTGTGCATCGCCGGTGCCGGGCGGCATGTCGAGCACCAACACGTCCAGGTCACCCCAAGCCACCTCGCGCAGCATCTGCATCAGGGCGGACTGCACCATCGGTCCGCGCCAGATCATCGCTGCTTCCTCATCCACCAGAAAGCCCATGGACATGACCTTCAGCCCATAATTCTCCATGGGGAGAATGATGCGGTCTTCCTGTTGTTTTGGGCGACCGGAAATTTTAAGCAATCGCGGCAGCGATGGGCCGTAAATATCGGCGTCGAGCATACCGACCTTGAGGCCGAGCGATTGCAGGCCAAGCGCGAGATTGACCGATGTCGTCGACTTGCCCACGCCGCCCTTGCCCGAAGCTACGGCGATAATGGACTTGAC